>NZ_JAURVJ010000203.1 GCF_030655615.1 Nocardioides sp. | reverse complement strand
TCGAGGGTCGCGGACACCTCGACGGTCCCCGAGGTGGAGACGCCGTCGAGGTAGACATCGGCATGCCGGCCCTCAGCTGCTGCCTGGCGGCGGCGTTCGGCCTCGAGGGGGTCGTGCTCGTCGCGGGCGGCGTCGACAGCGCGGTCGATCTGGGCGAAGGAACAGGTGTGGAGGAACGGCGCCAGCGCCTGGTCGACCGCGGTCGCGCCGTCCGGGGGCAGGGCGATGGTCTGCTCAGCGACGCGGAACGCCTTCCACACCTGGACCTCGAGCCTGACCACGCGGGCGTAGAGACGCGGGAGCCGGTGACGCAGCTCGAGGGCCTTGCCGAGGTAGGCGAGCCCGCCGTCGGTGGACATGCCGAGCGACAGGGCGAGGTCGAGGGCGGCGTACTCCCCGACCATCGGGGCACCCGGGCCGGCGAGGTGGAGGGCCGGCTCGACCATCGGGTCCAGCAGGTCCGCCACCTCGGCTGCATCAGCGCCGTTGACCGAGGCCCAGTCCAGGACCGCGTTGAGCTTGTTGACCTCGGCCTGGCTGGTCTCGACGCAGGCACCGCGGACCGACTCGAGCAGCGGGTCGCTGCTCGAGGTGCGGGTGGTCCGGTGGGTGCTGGGCATGGTCTGATTCTAGAGGCGACCACCGACAATTCGATGATGCGTTCGAGGCAGCCGGTGTCGCCCTGGGTAGGTCGGTTGCGGGGGTCTCGACGTGCAGAGACTTCGCCCCTTCGGCTCGACCAAAGTGGCGTGGGGGCACGGTTCGGCGTGCCGGTTGCGGGGGTCTCGACGCACAGAGACTCCGTCCCTGCGGCTCGACCACCGTGGGGTGGGGTCGGGTCCGGCGCACCGGCGGCAGACCTAGAACCGGCCAGCGGCGACCAACGTGGGGCGGCGTTCGTCCGGGAGGGTCTCCTCGACGACGTAGCGGCGGGGGCCCGAGTCGGGGGCGTGGAGGAGGGTGTCGGGGCCGGTCCAGAAGCCGACGTGGGTGATGCGCGTGCCCATCCCGTCGCGCGCGAAGAACCACAGGTCGCCCGGGCGCTCCTCCCCCAGCGGCACCGTCTCGCAGGTGGCGGCCTGGTCGAAGGCGTCGCGCGGGACCTGGACGCCGACCGCGCGGAAGCTCGTGTGCACCAGGCCGGAGCAGTCGATGCCGTCGTGGGTGAGACCGCCCCAGACGTAGGGCGTGCCGAGGTAGGTGCGGGCGATCTCGACGACGCTGTCCTCGTCGTGGGCAAGGTCGGCGGCGCGGGCCCAGCCCGGGTAGCCCATCGCGTCCTTCGACGACCACTGCCCGGGCGCGGTGACCCGGAGCCAGTCGCCCTCGCGGTCGTGCACCTCGACGCGCTCGCCGACGAGCAGCTGGGTGACCTGCTCGGCGGTCTCGTCGGGGGCGGCGACGACGCCGGTGACGCGGATGGCTCTCACGGGAGGACTCCTTCGATGCCCAGGCCGGGCTGGTCGGACAGGACGAGGTGGTCGCCGGCGTACGTCGGCCCGCCGGCGTACGGCGACGCCACCGACCACCACGCGGCGTCGAGGTCGGGCAGGCTCGACGTGCCCACGGCGGCCACGAGGGACGCCGCGGCGCCGACCCCGACGTGGGACTCCATCATCGAGCCGACGAACGTCCCGAAGCCGTGCAGGTGCGCGACCCGCAGCAGCTCGAGCGCGGGCGTGAGGCCGCCGCACTTGGCGAGCTTGACGTTGACGAGGTCGGCCGCGTCGAGCCGGATGATCTCGACGAGGTCCTCGAGGGTGAAGAGCGACTCGTCGGCCATCACCGGCGTCTCGACGTGGGCCGTCACGTAGGCGAGACCGATGACGTCGTGCGCGGGCACCGGCTGCTCCACCACCTCGACGTCGGTCCCCGCTACTTCGAGAGCACTGATCACGCGCACCGCCTCGAACGCGTCCCAGCCCTGGTTGGCGTCGAGGCGGAGCGCGACGTCGGCGCCGACCGCCGCCCGCACCGCGAGCACCCGGGCGACGTCGGTGGCCGCGTCGGTGCCGACCTTGAGCTTGAGGGTCCCGAACCCGTCGGCGACCCGGGCAGCCGCAGCGGTGGCCAGCTCGGCCGGCGTGCCCGCGGCGAGCGTGACGTCGGTGCGCACCGAGGTCGGCGGCAGGGTGGTGACTCCGGCGGTCGAGGCCAGGTGCTGCGCCAGTGTCAGCCCGGCCCGTCGCGCGGCGAGGTCGTGGAGCGCGACGTCGGCCGCCATCTTGGCCGAACGGTTGGCGACCACCGCTTGCTGGACGAGAGCGGTGCTCTCGCGGGGGTCGGCGGGTCGCCCGAGCAGCGCGTCGCGCAGGGGACCGTCCAGGCATGCCTGGGACCCCGCGAGCGAGTCGCCGGTCACCTGCCACACCTGGGGGGCCTCGCCCCAGCCGACGGCGCCGTCGCTGTCGACGACCTCGACGAGGACGGTCTCGATGGTCGTCGTACGACGCAGCGCGGTCACGAACGGCGTGTGCAGCGGGACACTCAGCCGGCGGGTGCGAACCTCGGTCACCGTCGCTCCCGTGTCCGGCGCGTTCATCGGCGCCGCTCCCAGGCCTCGGCCGCGAGCGCGGCGATCCGTTTCTCAGCGGTCTCGTGCGGCTCGTCGGTGCGCGTGAGCACCACCAGCGCGAAGGGTGGCGAGCCGGACGGGCGCACGATCGCCATGTCGTGGGTGATGCCGTCGACCCACCCGGTCTTGTTGGCGACCGGCGTCCCGGCGGGCAGCCCGGCGGGGATGGCGTCGCGGTGGCGCTGCCCGCGCATGACGTCCTCGACGGCGGGCGGCGTGTGCGCCAGCATCCGCCCGAGGTCGCGTGCGGTGACGTCGTTGGCGAGCCCGGCCTCGCGGCCGGCGAGGTCGCCGATGCCGCGGGTGAACGTCGTCTGCTCGCTGACCCCGGCCTCGCGCAGGACCTGCTGGACCGCAGCGACCCCGACCTCCTCCAGCAGCAGGTTGGTGGCGATGTTGCTCGAATCGACGATCGACCGGCGGCGCAGCTCGCGCAGCGTCTCGGTCGAGCCCAACGCGTCCCAGGTCAGGTCGTCCTGGTCGTCCTCGCGCTCGATCGTGAACCGGCCGTCGGCCACGGACGCGAAGTCGGCGTGCACGACGACCCGTCGCTCGAGGTCGATGCCCTCGGCCGCCGTCGCCAGGGGCACCTTGACCAGGCTCGCGGCGTACGCCGGCTCGTCGGCGGCCTGCTCCCACCAGGTGTCGCCGTCGAGGCCGCCGAGCCAGATCGCGACGAGGTCCTCCACGTACCCCACCCTAGGAGTCGGCACCGGCGCACCGGCGTCACCCTCGTGGGGTATTATCTCGACTGAATTACTTGTCTATGACTCCGGAGGTGCCCCATGCCTGCTCCCCACGACCTCGCCCAGGCCGACGTGATCGACGACGTCACGGCCCGACGCTCCACCGCGATCGACCGGTTCACGGCGTCGGTCACGCACCTGCTGGACGAGCGTGCCGACCTGCACGGCGTCCATCCCATGGCCGACCTCGTCTATGACGCGGTGCGCTGGTCGGCCTGATCGGCGCGCCCGTCGTTTCACCCCTAAGTGCGGCCATCGACGGTCTAGACCCGACCGGCACGGGTACGGAAGGAATCGCACCGCCTCCTTAAACTCCCCCCTCTGCTCTGCTCGGCTCTCAGCCTCAGACACACGGCTCCCAGCTCTGCGGATCTGAACCCCAGACCGGAGCACCCCCCATGACCCGCAACCACGGGCGCCCTCGCCTGCCCCGAACCGCGATCCCTGCGCTCGGCGTCGCCGTCCTCCTCGTCGTCGCGCCCCTGGCCGGCAGCGCCCACGCCGACTCGACCGTCGTCCCCCTGGGCGGCGCCCAGCCGTTCTCGGTCCTGGCCGGGGCGAGGATCACCAACATCGGCACGACGGTGGTCGACGGCGACATCGGGGTCTTCCCCGGCACGGCCATCACCGGCGCCGGCAGCATGGTCGTCGGCGGCACCGTGCACGCCGGCGACGCGGTCGCGCAGACCGCGCAGACCGACCTCACCGCGGGCTACAACGACGCCGCCGGCCAGACACCTCCGGTGGCCGCCGACGCCGAGCTCGGGGGCGAGACCCTCGTTGGCGGCGTCTACAACCGCAGCAGCTCGATGGCCCTCACCGGCGAGCTCACCCTCGACGGGCAGAACGACCCCGACTCGGTGTGGGTGTTCCAGGCCGGCTCGACCCTGACCCTGGCCAGCGCCAGCACCGTCGTCCTCATCAACGGAGCCAACCCGTGCCGGGTGTTCTGGCAGGTCGGCAGCTCGGCGACGCTCGGCACGAGCAGCCGACTCGTCGGCACCGTCATGGCCGACCAGAGCATCACCATGCAGACCGGCGCCCGGGTCAGCGGCCGGCTCCTCGCCCGCATCGGCGCCGTCACCCTCGACTCCAACGTCATCTCCTCACCCGCCTGCGTGCCCGCGGTCGGCGGCGGAACCCCGGGCACCCCCGGCACCCCCGGCACCCCCGGCACCGGAGGCGGTGGCGGCACCGGCAACGGTGGCGGCACGGGCGACGGCAGCAGCTTCATCGACGGCAGCGGCGGCGGGACCGGCGGTGGCGGCGACGGGAGCAGCACCGGCGGCGGTAGCGGCACGGGCACCGGCACCAGCACGAGCACCGGCACCGGGACGAGCACCCAGATCACCACTCCCCCGTCCGGTGGCGTGCCCACCGGGTCGGCGAGCACAGCCGCGACCGGCTCGGCCGGGACCGGCATCCTCGACCCCGCCACCGGCTGGGTCGCTCTCACCGGCCTCGCCGGGCTCGCCGGTCTCGCGGCGTACGTCGCCCGTCGACTCAACGAGCTCGGCAGCTCGGCACCGCGTCACCGTCGGCGCGCGTGAGTGATCCGGTGCCTCGGCACCGGACCTCCCCACGCGTCCGGCGACGGCTGCTCCTCGGCGTCGCCGGGCTCGTCGTCGCCGTCGTCCTGAGCGGCGCCGCGGTCCTCACCGCGACCGCCGCGCCGGACAGCACCACGATCGCGACGGACCGCGCACCCGGGGCCGTCGCCGCAGCGGCCACCCCGGACGAACCCGCCGCGCCGAGCACGCCGCGGCCGGCACCCAGTCCCGTCCGGGTCGCCGACGCCGCCCCCGTCACAGCCTCGGCACCGAACCGCCTGCTGGTCCCCTCCATCGGCGTCGACGTGGACGTGATGGACCTCGGGCTCACCGGGACCGGCACGCTGGAGGTGCCGCCGGGAGCGTTCCCGGCCGGCTGGTACGTCGGCTCGCCGACCCCGGGCGAGCTCGGCCCGGCCGTCCTCGCCGGCCACGTGAGCTGGAACGGGACGCCCGGCGTCTTCGAGCGACTCGCCGAGCTGGAGGCCGGTGACCGGGTCTCCGTGGTGCGCGAGGACGGTCGCGTCGCCGACTTCACGGTGACCCGCACCGCCCAGTACCCGAAGGACCGCTTCCCCACCGACGCCGTCTACGGCGACATCGACCGCGCCGGGCTCCGCCTGATCACGTGCGGCGGCCTCGACGCCGCCACCAGCACCTACGAGGACAACGTGGTCGTCTACGCGCGGCTCACCGGGACCCGTCGGCGATGACGCGCAGCCGCACCGCCGAGCCGAGGACGGCCCACCCCGCCGCCTGATCGCGACAACCGGAGCGCCCGCCGGTGCGTCTCCCTGCCGTGACCTCCCGACGGCTGGCTGCCTGCGCGGCCCTGCTCGCCTGCACCGGCGGCGCGGCCGGCACCGTCCCCGGCCCGCCCGAGCCTCCGGCCTCGCGGGACCAGCAGCGGGCAGCGCTCGTCGCCGCCCCGGCACCGCCGGCACTGCCCACCCAGCCGCCGGCCCCTGCGCCCAGGGCGCCCCGCGAGGTCAGCATCGTCATGGGCGGCGACCTGCTGTGGCACGACACGGTCTGGCAGAGCGCCGCCGCCGACGCGGCCGTGACCGGGCGGGGGCCGTACGACTTCGACCCGATGTTCGCCGACCTCAGGCCGGTCGTGCAGGAGGCCGACCTCGCGCTCTGCCACGAGGAGGTGCCGTTCGCCCGGCCCGGTCAGGCGCTGCAGAGCTTTCCGGTGTTCGCCGCGCCACCCCAGGTCGCACCGTGGATCGCGAGCATGGGCTTCGACGCGTGCACGACCGCGTCCAACCACGCCGTCGACCAGGGCTGGGAAGGACTCGTGCACACCGCCGACCTCCTCGACCGCCACGGCGTCGCCCACGTCGGCACGTTCCGCAGCCGGGCCGAGCGGCGGGAGCCGGTCGTGCTGACCACCGACGCCGGGGTCCGCGTGGGCCTCGTCGCCGGCACCTACGGGCTCAACGGGTTCCCGCTGCCCGAGGGGCGGCCGTGGTCGGTGTCGCTGTGGGACGCCGACGACCTGCTCGTGCAGGCGCACCGGGCACGCGCCGCTGGGGCCGACGTCGTCGTGGTCCACCTGCACGGCGGAAACGAGTACGACCACCTGCCCAACGCCGAGCAGGTCGCCCTCGTCGAGCGGCTGACCCGCTCCCCCGACGTCGACCTGGTGCTCGGCGATCACGCCCACGTCGTGCAGCCGATCACGCGGGTCCACGGCACGTGGGTCGTCTACGGCATGGGCAACCTGGTCGCCCAGCAGGAGACCTTCCGCACCGACACCTACGAGGGCGTCACCGTGCGCTTCACCTTCCGCGAGCGGCCCGACGGTCGCTTCGTCGTCCGCTCGGCGGCCTACCTGCCGACGGCGTGGAACGTCTACGGAGCCGGTGGCCCGATCCGCGTCCTCCGCGTCGTGCGCGCGCTTGCGGAGGGTCGCGGCGACCGGGCCCGGCTGCTCGCCGCGCGCGCATCGGTCCGTGCCGCCGTCAACGGGCTGGGGCGGACGCCGGGCCTGGTCGAGCGCTGACCGAACGGGTCGGCCGGCCCAGCGAGGCGATCGCGGCCAGCACGAGGACCATCCCCACCACGCCCACGACGCCGAGCCGCTCGCCCAGGAAGACCGTCGCCGCGAGGCCCGCGGTCACCGGCTCGACCAGGGTCGCGACCACCGCCGCGCTGCTCGCGGTGGTGCGCAGCCCGGCGTAGAGCAGCGCGTAGGCAAGGGCGAAGGTGAGCGCGCCGAGGTAGACCAGCGTCCCCAGCGCGACCGGGTCGGCGGTGCCGACCGGTCCCCCGACCACCACCTCGACCGCCAGCGCGACGGGCACGAGCCCGGCGGCGCCGACCACGGTCGCCGCCGTGGTGAGCGCGAGGGGATCGGCTCGGCGGGCCAGCGGCTCACCGAGCGCCGTCGCGGCGGCGTACGCCGTCCCCGAGCCGACGGCCGCGAGGACACCCAGCACCGGCGACGGGCCGGTCCCGCCGAGGCTCGCCGTACCGCTGACGAGCACCAGGCCGACCAGCGCCACGAGGGTCGGCGCGACCCCAGCCGGACGCGACCGCGTGGCCACGGCGTCGCGGGCCACCAGCAGCAGCGGTGCCAGGCCGAGGCTGACCACGGTCGAGACGGTGACGCCGACGAGCACGACGGACGCGAAGTAGAGCGCCTGGTAGGCCGCGGTGGCCAGCCCGACGAGCGCGACCCGACCGGGATCGGCCCGCAGCAGCACCCGGACGCCACCGAGGCGGCGGCAGCAGAGGGCGACCACGACGAGCACCAGCGCGGCAACGCCGGTCCGGTAGCCGCTGATCGTGAGGGCCGACAGCGAGGCGTGGTCGCGCACGACCTGCACGGCGAGTCCGCCGGTCCCCCACAGGACGCCCGCGAGACAGATCTGGAGCAGGCCGGTGCGGGCGGCCTGGGTCATGGCTCGATCGTCGCAGCGCACCGGTCCAGACCGCTGCGACATTTCGGTGGCCGGACCTGTCGGTTTCGTCGACGGCCTGCGTCATCGGGGCACGAGGATGGGCACCGGCCCCGTCCGCACCCCCAGGAGCCCTCATGACCAGCACCGCAGAGCCCGACCCCCAGCCGGCGTTCGCCGTCGCCGCGACGCGCCACGTCGCGGCGCCGCCCGAGGCCGTCTGGTCCCTGGTCGCCGACGTGACCCGGGTCGGCGAGCACAGCCCCGAGACGGTCCGCGCCCGCTGGCTCACCGGGTCGCCGGCGGCGGTCGGTGCGACCTTCGAGGGTCGCAACAGGCTCGGGTTCCTCACGTGGTCGACGGTCGCGACCGTCACCGCGGCCGACCCGGGACGTCGTTTCGCCTTCACGACGTCGGCCCCGTCGCTGACGACGTGGACCTACACCTTCGAGCCGGCCGCCGGCGGCACCCTGGTCACCGAGTCGATGCGCAAGGAGCACCCCCAGCCCGCACCGATCCGGTGGCTGCAGCGGCTGGCCGGTGTCCGCGACCGCGCCGCCCACCTCGAGGCCGGCATGACCACCACGCTGGAGCGGCTCGCCGCCACCGTCAGCACCCCGTCGACCCTCACCGCCTAGGAGCCCGCCATGGAATACATGTTCCTGATCCACACCGACGTCTCGTCCACTCCTGCCGACCCGGCCTCGGAGGGGTTCGAGGAGCTGATGGCGGCCTGGTTCGCCTACAACCAGGTCCTCGTCGACGGCCACCACTTCATCGCCGGGGCCAGCCTGCAGCCGGCCGCGACGGCGACCACGGTCTCGACCACCGCGTCTGGTCGTCCCGACGCCGTCGTGGACGGTCCCTACGCCGAGACCAAGGAGGACATCGGCGGGTTCTACGTCGTCCGGGCCGACGACCTCGACCAGGCCCTCGACCTGGCCCGCGCCATGCCCGGTGCCGCCTCCGTCGAGGTGCGGCCGCTGATGTTCCGGCCGGACGCCTGACCGGCGCGTGAGCGTCGAGGTCGCCCTCACCGACCTGGCCCGTGAGGAGAGCGGCCGCGTGCTCGCCCTCCTCGCCGGCCGGCTCGGCGACCTCGACCTCGCCGACGAGGCTGTGCAGGAGGCGCTGATCACGGCGTGGGCCACCTGGCCCGAGCGCGGCGTGCCCGACGACCCGGCCGCCTGGCTGCACACGGTCGCTCGCAACAAGGCGGTCGACCGGCTGCGTCGTCGCGCCGCCGCCGCGCGCCGTGAGCGGGCCGCGGCGGCCGACCTCGTCGAGGCCTTCGAGCCCGCCACCGAGCGACACCTGCTCCAGGAGGACCCCGTGGACGGCACCCCCGTCGGGGACGACCAGCTGCGCCTGATGCTGCTGTGCTGCCACCCCGCCCTCCACCGCGACGCCCAGGTCGCGCTGACCCTGCGCCTGGTCGGCGGCCTCACCACCACCGAGATCGCGGCCGCCTACCTGCAGCCGGAGGCGACCATCACCCAGCGGATCGTGCGCGCCAAGCGCAAGATCCGTGACGCCGGCATCCCACTGCACCTGCCCGCCCGTCTCGACGAGCGCATCGACGGGCTGCTGACCGTGCTCTACCTCGTCTTCAACGAGGGCTACCTGGCCCGGGGCGCCCAGCCCCTCCGCGTCGACCTGGCCGACGAGGCCGTCCGGCTCACCCGGCGTACCCGGGGGCTGCTGCCCGACCACGCCGAGACCGGCGGGCTGCTCGCGCTGATGCTGCTCCAGCGGGCCCGGTTCGCGGGGCGCTTCGACGGCGCGGGCGACCTCGTCCTCCTCGAGCACCAGGACCGCACCCGCTGGGACGCCGCCGGCATCGCCGAGGGCCACCGGGTCCTGGCGGCGGCGCTGCGGCTAGGCCGCCCCGGGGCCTACCAGCTGCAGGGCGTCGTCGCCGCGCTGCACGCCGGCGCCCGGACCTACGCCGACACCGACTGGACCGCCGTCGTGGCGGCGTACGACGCCCTCGTCGGCCTCACCGACTCACCGGTCGCGCGGCTCAACCGCGCCGCGGCGGTGGGGCGCGCGGACGGCCCGCGGGCCGGGCTCCGGGCGCTGGACGACGTGACCGGCCTCGACGGCTACCACTTGCTGCACGCCACGCGGGGCGAGCTGCTGCTGCGGGCCGGCGAGCGGGACGAGGGCCTGGCCTCCCTGGAACGGGCGCTCGAGCTCGCGCCGAGCGAGGCCGAGCGCCGTCACCTCGTACGCCGGATCGGCGCCGAACGACGGCCCTGACCGCCCTACTCGACGACGACCTCGACGCGCTGGAACTCCTTGAGGTCGGTGTAGCCCGTGGTGGCCATGGAGCGGCGCAGCGCGCCGATGAGGTTCATCGTGCCGTCGGCGACGCGGGAGGGCCCGAACAGGACCTCCTCGAGGGTGCCGACCTGGTCGAACTTGACCCGCTGGCCGCGCGGGAGCGCCTCGTGGTGGGCCTCGGCGCCCCAGTGGAAGCCGTGGCCGGGCGCGTCGGTGGCGCGCGCGAACGGCGAGCCGACCATGACGGCGTCGGCGCCGCAGGCGATCGCCTTGGCGATGTCACCGGACTTGCCGATCGAGCCGTCGGCGATGACGTGGACGTAGCGGCCGCCCGACTCGTCGAGGTAGTCGCGGCGCGCGGCGGCGACGTCGGCGACGGCGCTGGCCATCGGGACGGCGACCCCGAGCACGGTACGGGTGGTGTGGGCCGCTCCCCCGCCGAAGCCGACGAGCACGCCGGCCGCGCCGGTGCGCATCAGGTGGAGCGCGGCCTGGTGGGTCGCGCAGCCGCCGACGATGACGGGCACGTCGAGCTCGTAGATGAACTCCTTGAGGTTGAGCGGCTCGGCCTGGCTGGAGACGTGCTCGGCACTCACGGTCGTGCCGCGGATGACGAACATGTCGACGCCGGCGTCGACCACGACCTTGGCGAACTCCTTGGTGCGCTGGGGCGAGAGCGAGCCCGCGACCGTCACGCCGGCGTCGCGCACCTCGCGCAGCCGCTCGGCGATGAGCTCGGGGCGCACCGGCTCGGTGTAGATCTCCTGCATGCGCGCGGTGGCGTCGATGCCCTCGAGGCCCGCCACCTCGGCGAGCAGCTCGCTGGGGTCGTCGTAGCGCGTCCAGAGGCCCTCGAGGTTGAGCACCCCGAGGCCGCCGTGGCGGCCCAGCGCGATCGCGGTCGCCGGGGACATCACGGAGTCCATGGGCGCGGCGAGCACCGGCAGCGAGAAGCGGTAGGCGTCGATCTGCCAGTCGATGCTGACCTCCTCCGGGTCGCGGGTGCGCCGCGAGGGCACGATCGCGATGTCGTCGAAGGAGTAGGCCCGGCGGGCTCGTTTGGCCTGGCCGATCTGGATCTCGGTCATGGCGCGCAGTCTTCCATGACCACCCGACCCACCTCCGACTGCGGGGACGGGTCAGTCGGCGGTGCTGTCGACGGCGACGACGACGGCGGCTGCGGCCGCGACGGCCTCGCGCAGTCCCCTCGACGCCAGCCGGTCGGCGCGCTCGTTGCCCTCGATGCCGGCGTGGCCCTTGACCCAGTGCCACTCGACGTCGTGCTCGGCGCTGGCCGCGACCAGGCGCTGCCACAGGTCGACGTTCTTGACGGGCTGCTTGGCCGAGGTGCGCCAGCCGTTCTTCTGCCAGCCGATCACCCACTGGGTGATGCCGCTGCGGACGTAGACGCTGTCGGTGAAGAGCTGCACCGTCGAGCGGCGGGTGAGGGCCTCGAGCGCCATGATCGGCGCCATCAGCTCCATCCGGTTGTTGGTGGTCGTCCCGGCCTCGCCGCCGCACAGGTCCTTCTGGTGCGAGCCTGCGGTCAGGAACGCACCCCAGCCGCCGGGCCCGGGGTTGGGCTCGCACGCGCCGTCGGTGTAGATCACGACGTCGCCCACGTCCGGGAGTCTCCCACCTCGTCGTCTCGACAGGAGACAAGGGACGTCCGGACGGGCCAGGATGTCGTCCGAGGACTGCTCCCTCCGCGACACGACACCCACGTCACGCCTCGTCACGTCACCTCCAGGAGTCATCGTGCGGATCCGTCCGGCCTTGGTCGCGCTCACCCTCGTCCTGCCCGCGCTCGCCGTGCTCGGCGGGATCGGCGGAGCCCCACCGGCCCACGCCGGGCCCACGTCGTTCACCTGGACCGGCGCCCAGGACAACGGCTGGGGCAACAAGATGAACTGGAGCCCGAGCGACCGCGCGCCCGAGAACGGCGACTCGGTGAGCATCGGGCCCGCGGCCCGCAACCCCACGAACGTCCCGGACATCTCGCTCGCGACGCTGTCGGTCAGCGGCAGCCCGGACAGCCTCGTCTCGGTGTCGGGCCCGGGCACGATCACCGCCCAGCAGCTGGTGTGGCAGGGCGGCGACATCGACGTCAACCTCGTGGTCGGCGGGCTCGGCGCGCCGCCGTCGATCGTCTCCCCGATGCAGAGCCCGCTCCGGTTCGGGTCCGGTGGGCGCCAGGAGCTCACGGTCCTCGGCGACCTGTCGCTCGCCGCCGGGCTGGGCGCCGGCGACCGGCCCTGGCTGACGCTGATGTTCGACAGCTCGATCCAGGTGGCGAGCACCGGGACCCTGCGCCTCGACCCGGCGGCCTACGTCCTGGGTGGCCGGTGCTGCGCGACGCCGACCTCGACCATCGACGTCGACGGCACCGTCCTGGTCGGCAACGTGCTCGGCACGACCGGCTTCACCGCGCACCTCACCGAGGTCGGCCTGGACCTCGACGGGAGCATCGACGTGGCCGAGGGCAACACCCTCGACCTCGTCGGCGGCCCCGTGCGCTCGACCGGCGCCCTCACCGGCGGCGGCACCGTCCGGGTCACCGAGACCGACGGCCCGGCCTTCGACCCCGCGCACCCGACCGACCCCGACGGCACCCTCAAGCTGCTCGACGACCTCACCCTCGACGACGGCACCGTCCTCGAGCTCGGGCAGTACGCCGAGCTCTCCGGCGCCCACCGTGTCGTCGGCGACGGCTCCGTCCGACTGGCCGGCGCGACCGTCCACGGCGAGGTCGGGCTCGCCGACACCGTGCCCGCGACGGTGGCGCCCGGGCCGGCGACCCGGGTCGTGGCGTGGGACCCCGCCGTCGTCGGTCAGCGGGGCGTGCTCACGCCCGCCGGGGGTCTCACCGTCGAGCCGGGAGCCTCGCTCTCGGTCCACGGCCGCGCGCGGCTCGTGGTGCCCGCCGGCTCCACGACCCGGCTCGCTGCCGGCTCGACCCTCACGTCCGACGGGTGCTGCACCAACCCCGGAGTCGTCACCGTCCAGCGCGGGGGCACCCTCGCCGTGACCGGCAGCACCGCCACGCCGACGACGCTGCGCTGGGTCGAGCTGGGTGGCGCCGGGGGCGTCACCCACTCCGGCCGCTCGGCGTGGGACCTCGCGGGCACCAGCTTCGTCACGGGCGCGACGTTCACCGGGTCGGGGCGCATCGACGGCGACCTGCCGGCCGGCGCCCTGCGGGTGACCCCGGTCGGCGTGCTCACCATCGACGGCGACTACACCGCCAACCCCGGCGGCACCTACGTCGTCCGGGTCCCGGGCTCGACCAACGTCACCGCGACGGACCGCGTGCACGTCACGGGCACGGCCCGGCTGGCGGGCGGCGTCACGACCGTCGGCACGACGCGATGGCCGCGGGACGAGGCGTTCACCGCACTGACGGCCGGACGCGTCGAGGGCGGGTTCGGCTGCGCCCGCACCCCGGGCTTCGTCCCGGTCGTCGGCGCCCGGGCGGTCAGCCTCCGCTCGGTCGTCGTGCGCGACGCGACCTGCTTCCGGCCGGCGCAGAGCACCCGTCTCGGGGCGACCTTCCGCGGCCGGCGTACGACGACCCTGACGGTGCCGGCCGCGGCCCGACGCGCGCTCCTGCGGGTGACCGTGTCAGGCGCCCAGAGGGCCACGACCCTCACGTTGGCGGCGCCCGGCGGCGGCACGGCTCGGGTGCGGGTGGCCCGGCGCACGACGTCGACCGTCTACGTCGTCGTGCGGCTGGGCTCGTCGCGCCGGCTGACCGCCTCGGTCCCTCGTCGGACGAAGGTCGTGGTCCAGCAGGTCGGCTGGTATGCCTAGAAGCCGGTGTAGTTGGGCGCCTCGACGGTCATCTGCACGTCGTGGGGGTGGCTCTCCTTGAGGGAGGCGGAGGTGATCCGCACGAAGCGGCCCTTGTCCTGCAGCTCGGCGACGGTGCGGGCGCCGGTGTAGAACATCGACTGGGTCAGCCCGCCGATGAGCTGGTGGGCGACGGCCTCGAGCGGGCCGCGGTAGGCGACCTGGCCCTCGATGCCCTCGGGGACGATCTTGTCGTCGCTGGCGACCTCGGCCTGGAAGTAGCGGTCCTTGGAGTAGGACTTCTTGCCGCGGCTCGACATCGCGCCGAGCGAGCCCATGCCGCGATAGGCCTTGTACTGCTTGCCGTTGGTGAAGACGAGGTCGCCGGGCGACTCCTCGCAGCCCGCGAGCAGCGAGCCGACCATCACCGAGTCGGCGCCGGCGACGAGGGCCTTGGCGATCTCGCCGGAGTGCTTCATGCCGCCGTCGGCGATGACCGGGACACCGGCCGGCTTGCAGGCCAGCGACGCCTCGTAGACCGCGGTCACCTGGGGCACGCCGACCCCGGTGACGACCCGGGTGGTGCAGATCGAGCCGGGTCCGACGCCGACCTTGACCGCGTCGGCACCCGCATCGACGAACGCCTGCGCGCCCTCGCGGGTGGCGACGTTGCCGCCGATGACCTGCACGTGGCGGGTCGCCGGGTCGTTCTTGAGTCGCTCGACCATCTCGAGCAGCATCCGCACGTTGCCGTGGGCGGTGTCGGCGACGAGCACGTCGACGCCGGCCTCGACGAGCGTGGTGGCGCGCAGCCAGGCGTCGCCGAAGTAGCCGATCGCGGCACCGACCATGAGCCGGCCGTGCGCGTCGTTGGAGGCCAGCGGGAACTGCTCGCCCTTGACGAAGTCCTTGACGGTGATGAGGCCGGCCAGGCGGCCCTGGTCGTCGACCAGCGGCAGCCGCTCGCGCTTGTGGCGGCGCAGGAGCAGCGTGGCGTCCTCGCGGGAGATGCCGACCGGGCCGGTGATCAGCGGCATCGGGGTCATCACCTCGTCGACCTTGGTCGTCGCCCACTCGGCGACCGGAGTGAAGCGCAGGTCGCGGTTGGTGATGATGCCGATCAGGTGGAACTCCTGGTCGACGACCGGCAGCCCGGAGACCCGGTACTCACCACAGATGCGGTCGAGGTCCTCGAGCGTGCGGTCGGGAGTGATCGTGACCGGGTTGGAGATGATGCCGGTCTGGGTGCGCTTGACGAGGTCGACCTGGTAGGCCTGGTCCTCGATCGACAGGTTGCGGTGGAGCACGCCGAGGCCGCCCTGGCGGGCCATGGCGATCGCCATCCGCGACTCGGTGACGGTGTCCATCGCCGCGCTGATGATCGGCACCTTGATGGTGATCTCGCGGGTCAGCCGCGTCGAGGTGTCGATCTCGTCGGGTGCGAGGTCCGAATGGCCTGGCAGGAGCAGGACGTCGTCGTAGGTGAGACCGAGGGCGGCGAACTTCTCAGGGACCTCCACGAGTCAAGCGTACGCGGAGACGCGGGTCACTCCCCGCGCGGGCGCAGCTCGACGACCGAGATGCGCACGGTGAGGGTCTCCCCCGCCATCCGGATCCGGCCGCGCATGCCCGCGGCCAGCACCATCGGCATCACCGCGCGGTTGTCGTGGGCGGTCGTGAGGACGACCTCGTCGGCACCGAGCCCGCGTGCCAGGCGCGCACCCTCGCCCAGCAGCTTGGTGCCGATGCCGCGCCGCTGCCAGGCCGCGTCGACCTCGAGGTCGATGGTGTGGACGCTCGCGTCGCCCGGCGTCGGGGAGACGAGCGCGTGGCCGATCGCGACGCCGTCGGCGAGGGCGGTCACCCGGCCCCCGTCGACGACGTACTCGGGGACGGCGCCGCTGCCCATCCGGCGGCTGCCGGACGGGGCGAAGGCCGGTCGCTCGCGGCCGAGGACGTCGCTGACGAGGTCGGCCATGGCGGCGCCCCGGGTCCGCTCGACCGCGGTGAACGGCGCCACGCGCCGGACCTGGACCTGGACGTCGCCGACGCTCATCTCCATGACGTCCTGGTGTCCGTCGCCGGGGTGCACGTCGGCGTCGAAGAGGTGGGCCACGACGTCGGGGAAGGACGCCGGCTGGGACAGCACGGCCCGGGCGGCCTCGACGTAGCGCGTGGGCTGGTCGACCAGGGCGTCCTCGGTGCAGGGCGAGGCCACGACCTGGAGCGCGCCGGCGCGCTCGACGAGGGCGACGAGGTCGGCGGCGTCCCAGCCCTCGGGGGTGCGGACGACGAGCTCGTCGGTGACCTGCTCCACGTCGGGGAAGACCTGGAAGCCGACGATGTTGACGCCCGCCTTGCCGCACTCCTGGGCGAGGGCGGCCAGGGCGCCGGGGCGGTCCGGCAGGGTCGCTCGCGCTCTCCACAGCATGGCCTCGAGCGTGCCGGTGGCGCGTTGCGGTCGCAAGTCCCCGCGGTTTCCGCAGCGCAAAACGTCCGGTCAGACGGCCCGGATACCGGCGATCTTCCAGGCACCGCCGACCAGGACGAGATCGACCCGGACCCGGCTGCGGGCGATCACCTCGGGCTCGTCGTCACGCGTCAGCCCCCGGGCCTCGACGAGCACCTGGTCGACGTAGAGCAGGCAGACGGCGTTCTCGTCGTCGTCGGTCCGCACCACGCCGGCACCCCGCACGAGGCCCTGGGCGACGGCCCTGCGGCGGGCGGCGAACGGCCGGACCCGGCGGTCGAAGCTGCGCGTGAACACGGTGGCGTAGCGGCGGGTCATCAAGGCCGTGGCAGCCGCCAGCGAGCCGTCGAGGTCGCGGTGGTCATAGCTGAGGGTCAGCGGCAGCGACCGGACCGCCGCGCTCAGCGCGTCGCCGCCCGGCCCGACGAGGTCGGCCGCCCGGAAGCCGGGCGCCGTCGTGCCCGTCGTACCCGGTGGCTCGCCGGCCCCGACCGGGTCGGGCCGGGTGAGGGCGAGGACGACGCTGAGGACCGACCCGGCCACGACCAGCGCCAGCAGCACCGCGACGCGGCTGTCGCGCAGCACCGACACCTCAGGCCACCTCGTCCAGCGACGCGACCAGCCAGGTCCCGTCGACCAGGTCGAGGCCGACCCGGGTGCGGTAGCGCGTCGTGCCCGTCGCGCCGGCCCGCGAGGTCGTGACGTCGACGGAGACCAGGATCAGGGCCCGGTTGGTGACGAGGTACTCGGTGGCCGTGCCGTCGCGCGGCAGCGCCGCGGAGAGCACCAGCCGCTCGTCGGTGATCCGCCTGGCCAGGGCCCCGGCCGTGGCGTCGTACTCGTCGACGAAGTCGGGCGTGCCCAGCTCGCGCATCGCCTCCATGTCGGCCCTGATCCTCCGGTGGTCGATGGTGAAGTACGTCGTCGCGGCGGTCCGGGCGGCCACCACGGCCCGGCCGGCACTGTCGTCGGCCCACCCGGGCACGCCGATGTCGGCCGGCCGCAGGTCGCGGACGTCGGCGGCGTCGCGCCGGTCGTGGAGCAGGATCAGCGACGTCGCGACGACCACGAGCAGCAGCACGACGAGGAGCGCGACCAGCAGACGCGGGCGTCGTGGGGTCACGACGTCGTCCATCGCTCCCTCCCAAGGGCTCACGGGCTGACCCGCCCACCCTGGCACGAACGACCACCCCGCGCGTGCCGTTCCACCACAGCGCGTCGTCCACCGCGGGCGGAGTGGAGACGGCAGCAGGGCCCGGCGCCGAAGCACCGGGCCCTGCTGTGGAACGAGGTGGTGAGGAGCGAGCTCCGGGGATCGTCCGGTCACCCGGCGCCCCGACCACCGACCGAGACGACCACCGGGCGCACGTCGGGGCCGGTGGCCCCCCGATCCGGTCGGGCCCGCCGTACCAGGCTGCGGCAGCTCTACGAGAGCGTGGCGGGTCCGCGGATCGAGGCCACCGGCCCCGACCAGTTCAACTCAGTGGCCGTGGCCGTGGCCCTGGCCAGCGGCCGCGGCGTCGTCCTCGTCCTCGGGCTTCTCGACGATCAGCGTCTCGGTCGTCAGCAGCATGGCCGCGATCGAGGTGGCGTTGATCAGCGCGGAGCGGGTGACCTTGACCGGGTCGAGGACGCCCTGGGCGACCAGGTCGCCGTACTCCTCGGTCGCGGCGTTGTAGCCCTTGCCGAGGCCGAGCTCGCGGACCTTGCTGGTCACGACGTAGCCGTTGACGCCGCCGTTCTCTGCGATCCAGCGCAGCGGCTCGTCGGCGGCCTTGCGGACCACGCGGACGCCGAACGCCTCGTCGCCGGTGAGGCCGAGGTCCTTGTCGAGCACGGAGACGGCGTGGATGAGAGCGGAGCCACCGCCGGGGACGATGCCCTCCTCGATCGCGGCGCGCGTCGCGGAGACGGCGTCCTCGATGCGGTGCTTCTTCTCCTTGAGCTCGACCTCGGTGGCCGCGCCGACCTTGATGACGCAGACGCCGCCGGCGAGCTTGGCGAGACGCTCCTGGAGCTTCTCCTTGTCCCAGTCGGAGTCGGAGTTGTCGATCTCGGCCTTGATCTGGTTGACGCGGGCCTCGACCTCGGCGCTGTCGCCGGCGCCGTCGACGATGGTGGTGTCGTCCTTGGTGACCACGATGCGGCGGGCGGTGCCGAGCACGTCGAGACCGACCTGGTCGAGCTTGAGGCCGACCTCGGGGGCGACGATCTGACCACCGGTGAGGGTGGCGATGTCCTGCATCATGGCCTTACGGCGGTCACCGAACGCGGGGCTCTTGACGGCCACGGCGTTGAACGTGCCGCGGATCTTGTTGACCACGAGGGTCGAGAGCGCCTCGCCGTCGACGTCCTCGGCGAGGATGAAGAGCGACTTGCCGGCGGCGATGACCTTCTCGAGCAGGGGCAGCAGGTCGGAGACCGACGAGATCTTGCCCTGGTGGAGCAGGATGTAGGGGTCCTCGAGGACGGCCTCCATGCGCTCGGGGTCGGTGACGAAGTACTGGCTGATGTAGCCCTTGTCGAACTGCATCCCCTCGGTGAACTCCAGCTCGGTGCCCATGGTGTTGGACTCCTCGACGGTGATCACGCCGTCCTTGCCGACCTTGTCGAAGGCGTCGGCGAGCAGGTCGCCGATGTGGGCGTCGCGGCTCGAGATCGTCGCGACGGACGCCATGTCCTCGCGGGTCTCGACCTCGCGGGCGGCCTCGAGGAGGGCGTCGCTGACGGCCTGGGCGGCGAGGTCCATGCCGCGCTTGAGGCCCATCGGGTTGGCGCCGGCCGCGACGGCGCGCAGGCCCTCGTGGACCATCGCCTGGGCGAGCACGGTGGCGGTGGTGGTGCCGTCACCGGCGACGTCGTTGGTCTTGGTGGCCACCTCCTTGGTCAGCTGGGCGCCGAGGTTCTCGAACGGGTCGTCGAGCTCGATCTCGCGGGCGACGGTGACACCGTCGTTGGTGATCGTGGGGGCGCCCCACTTCTTGTCGAGGACGACGTAGCGGCCCTTGGGGCCGAGCGTGACCTTGACGGCGTTGGCGAGGGCGTCGACCCCGCGCTCGAGGGCGCGGCGGGCGTTCTCGTCGAACTCCAGGATCTTGGGCATGTGGTGCTCTCCTCAGTGAGAGGTCGTGTGGGTGGTCGGAAAAACGGTTCGTCCGCCCCTGCGGGAGCCGGGGCTCACCGTGGGGCGGACGACCCGGCAGTTCAGAGGTGAATCAGGAGACGATCGCGAGGACGTCGCGCGCCGAGAGGATGAGGAACTCCTCGCCGGAGTACTTGACCTCGGTGCCGCCGTACTTGCTGTAGATGACCTTGTCGCCGATGGCGACGTCCATCGGGATGCGGCCGTCGCCGTCCTCGTTGGAGCGGCCGGG
>NZ_JAURVJ010000192.1 GCF_030655615.1 Nocardioides sp. | reverse complement strand
GCAGCAACGGGGGCGGCGCCTCCGGTGGCGACGCCGGTGACGGCGAGCGCCGCAGCGGACGCCGTCGCGGTGGCCGCGGACGCGGTGACGACGCCCCGGCGACGCCGACCACGGTCCCGGCCCACAAGCCGACCCCGGCCGAGTTCGCCGCCATGGCCAAGGCCGAGATCCACAAGGAGGAGGCCGACGCCGCAGCGGCGCTGGCCAGCCAGGCCGGGCAGGCGCCGGTCGACGCCCCGGAGCCCGCCGAGGCGGTCGCGGCCGTCGAGCCGTCCATCGAGACCGCCGAGCCCGAGGTCGAGATCCTCGCAACCCCGGACCGCACCCCGGAGCCCGAGCCCACGCCCGAGCCCACGCCCGAGCCCGAGGCGGCAGCGCCCACCCCGCCCGCCCCGCCGGCCGAGCCCAAGGTGATCACCCGGACCCGCCGCGGCGTCAGCCGCACCGTCACCACCCCGACCGCGGCCGCGGTCGAGGTCGTCGTCCCCACGCCAGCGCCGGTCGTGGCCCCCGAGTCGGCTCCCGAGCCCCCCAAGGTCGTCACCCGCACCCGCGGTGGCGCCCGCCGTACGCCGGTCACCCCGGCTCCCGAAGCCAGCGACGCCGGCGACGCCGGCGCGGAGGCGCCGGGCGGGCCGACCGAGGACGGCGACGACACGGGTCTGCACGTGCCGGTCAAGCGCAAGGGCGGCACCCGCAAGCGCTGAGCCGGGCGACCGCGGACGCGACGGCAGCGGCGGGCCTACCCGCCGTTGCTGAACACGAGCGCGAAGAACCCCAGCCAGAGAGCCAGGGCGACCAGGGGCACCCAGAACGCCAGCTTGCCCCGCACCATCAGCACGATGGACACGCCCAGGGCGACCAGCCAGAGCGTCCAGGTCGGGACCAGCACCCGGGCGATGAAGGGTGCGACGTCGTCCTCCGGGGCGACGCCCTCCGACCAGGCGCCGAGGAACAGGGCCAGTCCCGTGACGCACAGGGCCGCGAGGGCCAGCAGCACCAGCTCGAGGATCGTCACCGTCATGTCGACCGGCCGGCCCCGCCGCGGCGGGGCCGAGACCGGGCCGCCGGCCGGGTAGACGGGGTAGGAGGCGGCATAGGGGTCCGTCACCCGCCGCAGACTACGGTCCGGACGACGTTTTGCCCCGGGTCCACCAGATCCGTACGATGGTCCCTTGTGCGTCGGCAACGGCGCTTCTCTCCTGCCCGGCACCCACCCTCGGTCCTCATCGAGACGGGGGAGGAGGCCGTGCCGCAGGGCCATGACTCACCAGTGACAGTGACAGACGAAGGAGACCGCGGTGTACGCGATCGTGCGCGCAGGCGCGAAGCAGCAGAAGGTCGCTGTCGGCGACGTCATCGAGATCGACCTGGTCACGACCCCCGTCGGTGACACGTTCACCCTCCCGGTCGTCATGACCGTCGACGGCGAGACCGTCAAGGCGACCGACCTGGCCGACGCGTCGGTCACCGTCGAGGTCCTCGGCGGCACCAAGGGTCCCAAGATCGTGATCCAGAAGTACAAGAACAAGACCGGCTACAAGAAGCGCCAGGGTCACCGCCAGAAGTACACCCAGGTCCGCGTGACCGACATCTCCGCCTGACCCAGCCTGACAACCTGAGACCACTGAAGGACTACTGACATGGCACACAAGAAGGGCGCGGCGTCCACCAAGAACGGCCGCGACTCAAACAGCCAGCGCCTCGGCGTCAAGCGCTTCGGTGGCCAGCTGGTCAACGCGGGCGAGATCATCGTGCGCCAGCGCGGCACCCACTTCCACCCCGGCAGCGGCGTCGGCCGCGGCGGTGACGACACCCTCTTCGCGCTGCAGCCCGGCGCCGTCGAGTTCGGTGTCAAGCGCGGTCGCCGCGTGATCAACATCCTGCCGCAGGACTGAGCCCCGCTCACCCAGCAGCGAATGCACCACCACGACAGGGCGTCCCGAGCCGGGGCGCCCTTCGTACTTTTCTAGAACTCGAGATTGCAGGAGCACCACCACCATGGCCGTCCCCACCTTCGTCGACCGCGTGACACTGCACGTCAGCGCGGGTCGCGGCGGGCACGGCGTGGCGTCGGTGCACCGCGAGAAGTTCAAGCCGCTCGGCGGCCCCGACGGCGGCAACGGCGGCCCCGGCGGCTCGGTGATCCTGCGGGTCGAGCCCGACGTCACCACGCTCGTCGACTACCACCACAGCCCGCACCGCAAGGCCGAGCACGGCGGCCACGGCGCCGGCGCCCACAAGAACGGCGGCCACGGAGCCGACCTCGTGCTCGCCGTACCCAGCGGCACGGTCGTCAGCCTCAAGGGCGGTGAGCCGGTTGCCGACCTCGTCGGTCCCGGCACCGAGCTCGTCATCGCCGAGGGCGGTCGCGGCGGGCTCGGCAACGCGGCCCTGGCCAGCTCCAAGCGCAAGGCCCCCGGGTTCGCGCTGCTCGGCGAGCCCGGCGACGAGGTCGAGGTCGTCCTCGAGCTCAAGGTCGTGGCCGACATCGGCCTGGTGGGCTTCCCCAGCGCCGGCAAGTCGAGCCTCATCGCGTCGATCTCGCGGGCCCGTCCCAAGATCGCCGACTACCCGTTCACCACCCTCGTCCCCAACCTGGGCGTCGTCACGGCCGGCGAGACGACGTTCACCGTCGCCGACGTGCCCGGCCTCATCGAGGGAGCCAGCGACGGACGCGGCCTCGGTCACGACTTCCTGCGCCACGTCGAGCGGTGCGCCGCCCTGGTGCACGTGCTCGACACCGCGACCATGGAGCCCGGCCGCAACCCGCTCGACGACCTCGACATCATCGAGCGCGAGCTGAGCAGGTACGGCGGCCTCGACGACCGGCCGCGCCTGGTCGCGCTCAACAAGGTCGACGTGCCCGACGGCCGCGACATCTCCGACATGGTCGTCGACGACCTGCGCGCCCGCGGGCTGCGCGTCTTCCCGATCTCGGCCGCCTCGGGCGAGGGCACCCGCGCGCTCACCTTCGCCATGGCCGAGATCGTGCTGGCCGCCCGCGAGGAGAAGGCCGAGGAGGTCGCCACCCGGATCGTGCTGCGGCCGCCGAGCGCCGACGGCACCGGCGACTTCACCGTCACCGAGACCCCCGAGGGCTGGCGGGTCCGCGGCACCAAGCCCGAGCGCTGGGTGCGGCAGACCGACTTCAGCAACGACGAGGCCGTCGGCTTCCTCGCCGACCGGCTCGACCGGCTCGGGATCGAGAAGAAGCTGGCCGGCCTGGGTGCCGTCGAGGGCGACACCGTGCTCATCGGCCACCCCGACAACGCGGTCGTGTTCGACTTCAAGCCCGGCCTCGACGCCGGCGCCGAGAACCTCGCCCGCCGCGGCGAGGACACCCGGATGCGCGAGGAGCGCGCGGCCGTCGGCCGACGCCGCGCGATCCAGGAGAACATGCCCGACCGCTCTGAGACCGAGACCCGCGCCGACGTCGCGCGCCGCCTCGACAAGCCCGAGGTCTATGGGCCCGTGTCCTACGAGATCGGGTCCGACGAGGACCCCGACTGGGCCCAGGACGACCCCGGTGCCGAGGACTGAGGTCACCGAGGCCCGCCGGGTCGTCGTCAAGGTCGGCTCCTCGTCGCTCACGACCGCGGCGGGTGGGCTCGACCCGGCGCGCCTGAGCGCGCTGGTCGACGTCCTGGCCGGGCTGCGGCAGCGCGGCGCCGAGGTCGTGCTCGTCTCGTCGGGCGCCATCGCCGCCGGCCTCGCCCCGTTGGGGCTCAAGCGCCGCCCGTCGGGGCTGGCCGCCCAGCAGGCCGCGGCCGCCGTCGGCCAGGGGCTGCTGATCCACCGCTACACCGCCGAGCTGGCGCGCCACGACATCGTCGCCGGCCAGGTCCTGCTCACCATCGACGACGTCACCCGCCGCGCCCACCACCGCAACGCCCACCAGACCTTCGTCAAGCTGCTCGAGCTCGGCGTGCTGCCGATCGTCAACGAGAACGACACCGTCGCCACCACCGAGATCCGGTTCGGCGACAACGACCGGCTCGCCGCGCTCGTGGCCCACCTCGTGCACGCCGACCTGCTGATGCTGCTCTCCGACGTCGACGGCCTCTACGACGGCCACCCCGACGACCCCGGCAGCACCCTCGTCAGCGAGGTCGCGGTCGACGCCGACCTCGACGGCATCCGTATCGGCGGCTCGGGCGCCGCCGGCGTCGGCACGGGCGGCATGCAGACCAAGGTCGAGGCCGCGCGGATCGCCACCGGCGCCGGCATCCCGGTCGTGCTGACCTCTGCGGCGCGTGCGGGCCAGGCGCTGACCGGCGAGGCGGTGGGCACGCTCTTCCGCCCGACCGGTCGCAAGCGTCCGATCCGGCTGCTCTGGCTGGCCCACGTCACCGAGGCCCACGGGGTGCTCACGCTCGACCCGGGCGCCGTCCGGGCCGTCGTCGAGCGACGTGCCTCGCTGCTCGCCGCCGGCGTCACCGGGGTCTCCGGCCGCTTCGTCGCCGGCGAGCCGGTCGACCTCGCCGACGCCGACGGCCGCGTCGTCGCCCGTGGCCTCGTAAACTTCGACGCCGCCGAGCTCCCCGCCCTGCTCGGACGCTCGAGCCACGACCTCGGCCGCGACCTCGGCGCGGGCTACGGCCGCGAGGTCGTCCACCGCGACGACCTCGTCCTGCTGTGACGCGTCCGTGAAGGCAAGACGGGCGGTCCTCGCGATCGTTCCCGCGCTCCTGGTCGTGGCCGCGCTGCCGGTCACGCTCAGCCGCCTGACCGGCTGGACCGGCGACCTCGGGATCGTCCTCACCGCGTTCGCACCCCTCGCCCTGCTGCCGTACGCCGTCGCGCTGGTCCTCCTCGTCGCGGCGGTCGTGCGTGGTCGGCGCCGGTGGCCCTGGCTGGGCGCGACCGGCCTGGTCGTGGCGCTGCTCGCGCTGCACGTCGCGTGGTTCGCGCCGCTCGTGGTGGGCGGGGCGCCGGAGCCCGCTGCCGGCGCGGAGCGGGTGACCGTGCTCAGCGCCAACGTCGAGTACGGCCGCGGCGACGCCGCCGTGGTCGTCGATGCGGTCCGCGACCGCGGGGTCGACGTGCTGGTGGTCAGCGAGGTGACCCCGCGCTTCGTCGCGGCCGCCGACGCGGCCGGGTTGGCCGACGTACTGCCTCATCGGGCGGGGGAGGCCGGTGACACCACCAGCGGGACGATGGTCTTCTCGAGCGAGCCGATCGAGGAGGTCGCGCGCGTCGACACCATCTTCGACTCGCTCGTCGTGCGCACCCACGACCTGACCCTGCTCGCCACCCACCCCGCGCCGCCGCAGCTGCCCGCCGACTGGCGCCACGACCAGCCGCTGCTGCTCCGGGCCGCTCGCGAGCACGCCGTCGACCTCGTGGTGGGCGACCTCAACGCCACGCTCGACCACCCGACGATCCGCGACCTCGTCGACGCCGGCTGGCGTGACGCCGTCGAGCTCACCAACGGTGGCTGGGCGCCCACCTGGCCGGCCCACGGCGAGCTGGGACTCCCGCTGGCCGTCGTGCAGATCGACCACGTGCTGGCCCGCGACACGGTGGCGGTGACCGAGGTCGACCGGCTCGAGGTGCCCGACGCCGACCACCTCGCGGTCGTCGTGACGCTCGCCGGTACCTGACCCGATCTCGTCCGGGTTGCGGCTTACGGTGTCGGCGTGAGCGACTACTCGATCGTGGCCCTCGAGCCCGGGACCTGGGACCTCTTCGCCGACCTGGTCGAGCGCCAGGGCGGCCTCTTCGGCGGCTGCTGGTGCCGCTGGTTCCACGACGGCGGCAGCAGCGTCCAGGGCATCGAGGACTCCCGGGCCTTCAAGCGCCGGATGGTCGACGAGGGCATCGCCCACGCGGCCCTCGTCGTGATCGACGGGCGGGCGGTCGCCTGGGCGGAGTACGGCACGCCCGAGGAGCTGCCCGCCATCCACCACCGCAAGGAGTACGACGCCACCCAGGTCGAGCCGGTCGACTACCGCGTCACCTGCATCCAGGTCGACAAGACGCTGCGCCGGCAGGGACTCGCGGCCGTCGCGCTGCAGGGCGCCGTCGACCTGGTTGCCGCCGCCGGGGGCGGGGTCGTCGAGGGCTACCCGCACGACCTCGCGGAGAAGAAGGCGCAGGGCAAGAAGGTCTCGTCGTCGTTCCTCTACAACGGCACCCGCACGATGTACGAGCGGCTCGGGTTCACCTACGACCGGCCCAAGGGACAGGGCAACTGCGTGATGCGGAAGGTGGTCGAGCCGGCCTAGCGTGGGGCGGCGGAGGTCGAAACTCAGGCGAAGGTCGAGCTCACGACCACGTCACCGCGGCCGTCACGCACCTCGAACCCGGTGGCGTCGGGTCGCAGCACCGCGGAGTTGAGGTTGCAGTGCATCTCGCGCGACCCCGTGCCGACGAAGGCGCCGGCGGGGTAGCGCCGGCCGTCGGTGCCGACGACCAGCACGCGGTAGCGGCCGCCGTCGGCGAAGCCGGTCGCGGTGAGCTTCACCTCGACGCCCCAGGTGTGGTTGACCAGGGCGGCGTCGGCGATCACGCCGTCGTCGTAGGCCGCCACGTCGACCAGCTCCATCGGCGGCACCGGGGCGGCCTCCTCGGTCGGCGGGTCGTCGCGGGTGATCGCGAGGCCGACGACGAGCACGACCGCCGCGGCGGCCCCGGCGACGGCGGCGAGCCCGGCCCTCCGGGCCCAGGCGGTACGACGCTCGCTCGCCGCCTCGCGGTCGAGGCGGCCGAGCACCAGCGCGTCGAGCCCCGGCGGGGCCGACTCGACGGGGAGCGGGGGAGCGGCCTCGCTGCGCTTGAGCTCGCCGAGCACCGTGGCCGCGGGCAGCAGGTCGTCGCGCTCGGCGCGGCAGCCCGCGCAGGTCGCGAGGTGGGCCTCCAGCACGGCGACCTCGTCGGGCGGCAGCGCCCCGAGCACGTAGGCACCCAGGTCGGTCCGCAGCTTCTCGTGCTCCGTCATGGCGTCACCTCCATCTCTTCCATCACGACGCGGAGGGCCTTGAGCCCGTAGAACACCCGGCTGCGCAGCGTCGACTCGGGAATGCCGAGCTCGGCGGCGACCTCGGGGTAGGGCCGGTCGGCCAGGTAGGTCTCCTCGATCGCGCGTCGGTGGTCCTCGCCCAGGCGTCGTAGCGCCTCCTCCACCAGGACCCTCCTCATCAACGCGTCCCAGCCGTCCCCGACCCCCGGGGCTGCCTGCTCCAGGGTCTCGTGGTCGGCCAAGCCGCGCAGCCAGGGGCGCGCCGTGCGCGCCCGTTGGGCGTCGATCACGACGTTGCGCGCGATCTCGAAGAGCCAGGTCCGCAGGCTCGCCCGCGTGGCGTCGTACCGCTCCCGCGCGCGCCACGCCCGCAGGAAGGTCTCCTGCACCACGTCCTGCGCCGCGCCCGCGTCACCGAGCCCGCGCATCGCCAGGCGGTAGAGCTCGTCGCCGTGGGCGGCGTAGGCGGCCCGGACCCCCTCCTCCCGGGAGAGGAGCGGGTCCGACGCGGGAGTGCGCCGCGACGCGAGGAAGGCCATGTCGCGGTCTAGTGGACCACGGCGAGGTCGACCACGAGCTGGTCGAACTCGCCGACCTGGGACGCCCGGCCCGACAACAGGTCGACCGTGTAGAGCGCATAGCCGCGGTTGCCGCCGAGGGTGGCGTAGCCGGTGTTGCGAACGGCCTTGCCCCCGCTCCTGGCCGAGTGGATGTCGAAGCCGGCGCGGGCCGACGTCTTGCGACCGAGCGGTCCCTGGCTGGTGATGGTCCCGGCGTTGGCCGGCACCTGGAGGGCGACCGAGTCGGCCGCCGCGTCGAGGTCGAACAGCGCGGTGCCGGTCGTGTCGTCCTTGTCGTTGTTGGTGTAGGCCGCACCGACGATCCCGCGGACCCGCGGCGTCGTGTCCGGGACGTTGAGGGTCGCGTCGGCGGTCGTGACGTGACCGGCGAAGGCGTGGCGCAGGTTCTGGCCGGTGTTGCTGACGATCCGCAGCGCGTCGGCGGCGGGGTTGACGTCGACGCCGAACGACTGGCCGCTCAGGCCGACGTCGAGGGTGCTGACCCGCCGGGCCTGCGCGTTCTTGGGGTTGATCGTGAACAGCCCGCCGCCGCGCCCGACGCCGTAGAGCTTGCCGTTGGCGGGGCGGACGTCGATGCCGACGAGCGCCTGCACGCCCAGGCCGTTGATCTTGCCGACAGTCACGGCGCGGCCGGGGCGGTCGACGGCGAAGGACACGAGCGTGCCGTTCGCGGTCAGGCCGTAGGCGCGGGGACTCCCACCGGTGGCGTCGGCGCCGGGGACGAACGCGACGGCGGCGCCGGTGGCGAGGACGCCGGTCAGCACGGCGGCGAGGCTGCGGCGGGCACGGGACTGCTTCATCTGGTCACTCCTGGGTCTCGGGGATCGGGGGTGATCGGTGTCGCAGTGACCTACGGGAACCGGCGTGCGGCTGTTGAAGTCGGCGCCGGCTTTCTAGGGTGAGGCGGGTGACGTCGCCCACGCCCCAGCACGAGCAACCCGATCAGCTCGACGACGAGGACTTCTTCCGCTGGTATGGCGACTGGGAACCCCTGACGCCCTCGACGATCGGCGCCTTCATGGCGGGCTTCGACCGGCCGTGGTGGGTGATCGGCGGCTGGGCGGTCGAGGTGTTCACCGGGGTGGCGCGCGAGCACGACGACCTCGACGTCTCGATCTTCGCCCACGACGCCGAGGCGTTCCGGCTGTTCCTCGGCGACCGGTGGACGCCGTGGAACGCCGACTCGTCGTGGCTGCGCCCCTTCGACGCCCGGTTCCCCGACATCGACCCGGAGAGCCAGCTGTGGGTGCGCGAGCACTCCGGGGCGCCGTGGGTGCTCGACATGCCGCTCACGTTGGCGACCGACGGGCTCTGGACCAACAAGCGCTTCCACGACCACGTCGCGCCGCTGGACGAGGTGACGTGGGTGGCCGACGACGGCCTGCGCTACCTGCGGCCGGAGGTCTCGCTGATGATGAAGGCCCGCCTCGACCGGCCCAAGGACCGTGCCGACCTGGCCGTCGCGCTCCCGCTCCTCGACGACGCCGCGCGCTCGTGGCTGTGGGCGATGGTGGAGCGCGCGCATCCTGGGCACCCGTGGCTGGCGGCGTACGCCGGTTGACCGGGGCGTCGGCGGATCCGGGCATGCCTGTAGCCCGCCCGGTGTGGGCGGGGTGTCGGGGCGGGGTGGTCAGGGTTCTCGGGTGCGGTCGACGAGGAGGGTGTTGCCGGCGGGTGAGTGCCAGAGGTAGATCCCGGGGGCGGGTATGTCGTAGGTCCAGGTGCTGAAGGTCTTGGCGCGGTGGTGGCCTCGGCACAGCCGGGCGACGTTGTGGGACTCGGTCTGTCCGCCGGAGTCGTAGGGGACCCGGTGGTCCTTGTCGGTGCGCAGCCGGGTGCAGAACGGGAAGACGCATCGCCTGTCGCGTAGATCGACCTGTTCGGCGACCGCGGTGCTGGGCACGTAGCCGTCTGATGACAGGTTCGCGTTGAGGTCGATGACGGGCTTGATCGTCACCTTGGTCCCCATCGCCTGGCACCAGGTGAGGAGCTGCTCGACCAGGACCGGGGAGCGGGTGTTGTCGAGGAACGCGACGTCGGTGGCGTTGAGGTGGGCGTAGAGGGTGACCCCACGACCGCCTCTCGTCGGGGCAACAGGCTCGGTGGGACCGGCCGGCTCCGTGGGAGCGGTGGGGTCTGGTTCGGTGTGGGTGAGGTCGAGGGCTGCTTGGGCGCGGGCGATCTCGCCGGCGGCTCTGGCGCGGCGCACGTCGAGCGACTCGGTGGAGCCGAGGTCGGCGAGCTGTCGGGCGGTGGCGCCGATGGCGGCGTCGAGGTCGAGGGCATCGGCGAGGTCGAGGTGGCCGTGGATCTCGGCGACACCGTCGAGGAGGTGGGGTCCGGTGAGGTCGATGTCGAGGTGCTGGTGCTCTTCGGCCTTCTTCCGGCGGTGTTCGGCCTCCAGAGGTGCGTGCTCGGCCAACGCCGAAGCCACGGCGCGCTCGATCTGGGCCTCGACCACGGTGTGGGCGCTGGGGGCGAGGGCTTGGTCGACCTGGGCGGCGCCTTCGAGGGGTAGGTACTGGGTGCGTTCGGCGATCCGGACCGCGCGCCACAGGGGGATGTCGAGGTCGAGGACGCGTTG
>NZ_JAURVJ010000188.1 GCF_030655615.1 Nocardioides sp. | reverse complement strand
GCGAGGTGGTCGTGGTGGCCAACGACGCGACGGTCAAGGGCGGCACCTACTACCCGATGACGGTCAAGAACCACCTGCGCGCGCAGGCCGACGCGGCGGAGAACCGGCTGCCGTGCGTCTACCTCGTCGACTCCGGCGGCGCGTTCCTGCCGCTGCAGGACGAGGTCTTCCCCGACCGCGAGCACTTCGGCCGGATCTTCTTCAACCAGGCCAACCTCTCGGCGGCCGGCATCCCCCAGATCGCCTCGGTGATGGGCTCGTGCACCGCGGGCGGCGCCTACGTCCCGGCGATGAGCGACGAGACGGTCATCGTCAAGGAGCAGGGCACGATCTTCCTCGGCGGCCCGCCGCTGGTGAAGGCCGCGACCGGCGAGGTCGTCACGGCCGAGGACCTCGGCGGCGGCGACGTCCACGCCCGCAAGTCCGGCGTGGTCGACCACCTGGCCGACGACGACGCCCACGCGCTGGCCATCGTCCGCGCGATCGTCGACACCCTGCCGGCGCCGGGTCCGGCCCCCTGGGAGGTCCGCGAGCCCGAGGAGCCGGCGCTCGACCCGGCCACGCTCTACGACGTCGTCCCCGCCGACACCCGCACGCCCTACGACGTGCGCGACGTGATCCGCCGCATCGTCGACGGCAGCCGGTTCCAGGAGTTCAAGCAGCTCTACGCCGAGACCCTGGTGACCGGGTTCGCCCACGTCTGGGGCCACCCGGTCGGCATCGTCGCCAACAACGGCATCCTCTTCAGCGAGTCGGCCCGCAAGGGCGCGCACTTCATCGAGCTGTGCAACCAGCGCGGCATCCCGCTGGTCTTCCTGCAGAACATCACCGGCTTCATGGTCGGGCGCGAGTACGAGAACGCCGGCATCGCCCGCGACGGCGCCAAGCTCGTCACCGCCGTCGCCTGCTCGGTCGTGCCCAAGTTCACCGTCGTCATCGGCGGCTCGTTCGGCGCCGGCAACTACGGCATGTGCGGGCGCGCCTACGACCCGCGGTTCCTGTGGATGTGGCCCAACGCGCGCATCTCGGTGATGGGCGGCGAGCAGGCCGCCTCGGTGCTCGCCACCGTCGCCGGCAAGCCCGACGACGACGACTTCAAGGACCCGATCCGCGAGCAGTACGAGACGCAGGGCTCGCCCTACTACGCCACCGCTCGCCTCTGGGACGACGGCGTCATCGACCCCGTCGACACCCGCCGGGTCCTCGGCATGGGCCTGGCCGCCGCCGCCCACGCGCCGGTGCCCGCTCCCTCCTACGGCATCTTCCGGATGTGAGCGGGCAGTGACGAGCGAGGAACGAGCTCGGCGCGTGTGCGCGCTCAGGTCGAGCAAGCCCCGCGACCGAGGCACGAGGTCGCGACGGGCGCGTCGAGACCCGGTGATGAAGAAGGACTTCGCATGATCCAGCCGATCGCCCTCGAGAGCGTCCTCGTCGCCAACCGCGGCGAGATCGCCGTCCGCATCCTCAAGACCTGTGCGCGCTTCGGCGTGCGGTCGATCGCCATCTACACCGCCGCCGACGCCGGCGCGATGCACGTGCGGATGGCGTCCGAGGCCGTGGAGGTCTCGAGCTATCTCGACATCGACGCCGTCGTCGGGGCCGCGCTCACATCGGGCGCCGCGTCGGTCCACCCGGGCTACGGGTTCCTCTCCGAGCGCGCGGCCTTCGCCAAGGCGCTCGAGGACGCCGACGTGCTGCTCGTCGGGCCCAGCTCGACCGTCATGGAGCAGATGGGGCGCAAGGACGCCGCCCGGCAGATCGCGGTCGCGGCCGGCGTACCCGTGGTGCCGACGGGCGAGGACGCCCCCTTCCCGGTGCTCGTCAAGGCCGCCTCGGGTGGCGGTGGCAAGGGCATGCGGATCGTCCGGGCCGAGGGCGACCTCGCCGAGGCGACCGCGGCCGCCAAGCGCGAGGCGCTGTCGTCGTTCGGCGACGACACCGTGCTGATCGAGAAGTACGTCGAGCACGGCCGTCACATCGAGGTCCAGGTGCTCGGCGACACCCACGGCAACGTCGTCCACCTCCACGAGCGCGACTGCTCGACCCAGCGCCGGCACCAGAAGGTCATCGAGGAGGCGCCCGCGCCGACCCTCACCGACGAGCAGCGCGAGTCGGTCACGAGCGCGGCCGTCGCCCTGGCCCGCCATGTCGGCTACGTCAGTGCCGGCACCGTCGAGTTCCTCCTCGACACCGACACCGGGGAGGCCTACTTCCTGGAGATGAACACGCGCCTCCAGGTCGAGCACCCGGTCACCGAGACGATCACGGGGCTCGACCTCGTCGAGGAGCAGCTCCGCATCGCCGCCGGTGAGCCGCTCCGCGTCGGCGACCGGACGCCGGGCCCCTACGGCCACGCCATCGAGGTCCGCGTCTATGCCGAGGACCCCTACGCCGACTTCCTGCCCCAGGCCGGGACCGCGTCGCTCGTGCGCTGGCCCGACCACGGCATCATCCGCACCGACCACGCCCTCGAGAGCGGCCAGGTCGTGGGGACGTCGTTCGACCCGATGCTCGGCAAGATCATCGCCCACGGCCGCGACCGTGAGGACTGCCGCCAGCTGCTCGTCCAGGCCCTCGACCGCACCGCGATCCTCGGCCTGACCACCAACGTCGGCTTCCTGCGCCAGCTCGTGGCGAGCGACGAGTTCCGCGACGCGACGATCGACACGGCCTGGCTCGACACGGCCGTCGTGCCCGAGCCGAGCGCCGACGTACCCCGCATCGTCGCCGCCTGGACCTCGGCGATGCTCACCGCGATGGACGGCTCGCACGTGTTCGCGGCCGACGGCTTCCGGCTCGGGGCGCCGCCCGCGCCGACCGTCGTCGAGCTCGACCGCGAGGTGGTGGTCGACCGCCACGCCGGCACGGTCGACGGCACCCCCGTCCGCCAGCTCGCCGCCGCCGACCACAAGGTCCGCCTGGTCATCGACGGCGCGACCGTCGACGCGGTCGTCAACGCCCAGCCCGGGTTCGTCGACGTCGCCCTGCACGGGCAGCGGTTCCTCTTCACCGCGCCCGACCGGCTCGCCGGTGCCGCGGCGGTCGGCGACGGCACCCTGACCGCGCCCATGCCGGGCACCGTCCTCGAGGTCCGCGTCGCCGAGGGCGACGCCGTCGCCGAGGGTGACGTCCTCGGCACCATGGAGGCCATGAAGATGGAGCTCTCGCTCAAGGCGCCGTTCGCCGGCACCGTGGTGACGGTCGATGCCGTGGTCGGCGCACAGGTGCCGCTCGGCTCGTCGCTCTTCGTCGTCGAGCCTGCGGAGGACGACGCGTGAGCGCGCTGCCGATGGTGGTGCCCGAGCCCGGCCTGCCGACCGCCGTCACGATCTACGAGGTCGGTGCCCGCGACGGCCTCCAGAACGAGAAGGCCCTCGTCCCGGTCGAGGTCAAGGAGGAGTTCGTACGCCGCCTCCTCGCCGCCGGCCTGCCGCTCGTCGAGGCGACCTCGTTCGTCCACCCCACCTGGGTGCCCCAGCTGGCCGACGCCGCCGAGCTGATGACCCGCCTCGGCGAGGTCGGTCGCGACCTGCCGGTGCTCGTGCCCAACGAGCGCGGCCTCGACCGCGCGCTGGAGCTCGGGCTGCGCCACGTCGCGATCTTCGGCTCGGCGACCGAGACCTTCGCCCGCAAGAACCTCAACCGCTCCTTCGACGAGCAGTTCGCCATGTTCGAGCCGACCGTCGCCCGCGCCCGCGAGGCCGGGCTCGACGTCCGCGCCTACGTCTCGATGTGCTTCGGTGACCCGTGGGAGGGTGCGGTGCCCGTCGACCAGGTCGTCGCCGCGGGCGTGCGCCTGCTCGACCTCGGCGCCTCCCAGCTCAGCCTCGGCGACACCATCGGCGTCGGCACCGCTGGTCACGTGACCGCGCTCGTCGCCGCCTTCACCGCCGCCGGCGTCACCCCCGACCGGCTGGCCCTGCACTTCCACGACACCTACGGCCAGGCGCTGTCCAACGTCCAGGCCGGCCTGCGCGCCGGCGTGACGACCTACGACGCCAGCGCCGGCGGCCTCGGCGGCTGTCCCTACGCCGAGAGCGCCACCGGCAACCTCGCCACCGAGGACCTCGTCTGGTTCCTCACCGGCCTCGGCATCGAGCACGGCGTCGACCTGACCTCCCTCGTCGCCACCAGCACCTGGATGGCCGGGCACCTCGGGCGGCCGAGCCCGTCGGCGGTCGTGCGGGCGCTGGGCGGGTAGGCACCGCCCCCCGCACGGTGGTCGAGCCGCGGCGACGGAGTCACCGCGTGTCGAGACCTCTGTCCCCCACGGTGGTCGAGCCGCGGGGACGGAGTCACCGCGTGTCGAGACCTCCGCAGGTGCAGCTCGACCCAGCCACGTCGGTTGCGGGGGTCTCGACGCGGGCTCGCCGAGGGCTCGCCCGGCTCGACCACCGTGGTCGCTAGCCTGACGAGGTGAGTCGGAAGGTCTACCTGCACGTCGGTGCACCCAAGACCGGCACGACCTACCTGCAGGACCGGCTGACCCTCAACAGCGCGGGCCTGGCCGAGCAGGGCGTCCACTTCCCGAGCCGGCACGCGCTTGCGGACCCCCAGCTGAGCCAGTTCCGGGCGGCTCTCGACCTGCTCGGCCAGGACTGGGGCGGTCCGCCCGGTCACGCCAAGGGCTCGTGGGACGCGCTCGTGCGGCGCGTCCGCCGGCTCGACGGCACGGTGGTCGTGAGCCACGAGACGCTCGGGCCCGCCAAGCCCGAGGCCGTGCGCCGGGCCCTGCACGACCTGCGCGGCAGCGAGGTCCACCTCGTCTACTCCGCGCGCGACCTGGGCCGGCAGCTGCCGGCGGCCTGGCAGGAGAGCGTCAAGCAGGGCCGGACGTGGACCTACCGGCGGTTCCAGCGCCGGATGGTGCGCGGGCTGCCGTGGTTCGCCCGCGCCTTCGACCTGCCGAGCGTGCTCGGGACCTGGGGTGCCGACCTGCCGCCCGAGCGGATCCACGTCGTGACGGTGCCCCACGAGACCGGCGACCTGCTCTGGGAGCGCTTCTGCGACGTCCTCGGCATCGCGCCGGTGTGGGCCCCGCGCGACGCCGAGCGGGTCAACCGGTCCCTGGGGGTCGCCGAGACCCAGCTGCTCCGCCGCCTCAACACGCGGATCGACCACGCGACCCGCCGTGGCGCCGACTTCGACGAGCTGGTGCGCCACATGCTCGCCGACCGGATGCTCGCCAACCGCCGCGGCACCCGCCTCCAGCTGCCCCCGCACCTGCACCCGTGGGCCGTGAGCGAGGCCGACCGCTGGTCCGAGTGGATCACGACGCGCGGCGTCCAGGTCGTCGGCGACCTCGCCGACCTGCAGCCCGGGCCGGCCGTCGTCCCCGAGGAGTTCGTCGACCCGGCCGCTGTGTCGGCCAAGGCCCAGCTCGGTGCCGCGCTCGACGCCCTGACCGCGATGACCGTCGAGGCCGCGCGCCGACCCGACCCCGACGCCCGGTTCACGGCCAAGGTCCGCGGCGGGCTGCGCGCTCGCAAGGAACGCCGGTGAGCGGGTCGTGAGCGAGGCCCGCGCGTGGGGCTGGGTGGCGTCGCTCCGCGACGGCGGCACCACCCCCTGGGCCGCCTGGACCGCCGAGGCCGACCGCACCAGCCGCCTCCTCCCCGGTGCCCAGCAGCTCGAGGTGCTGCGCCGGGTCAACCTGGCGTACGCCGCCGCTGGCCGCCGGCCCGACCCGGTGCTGGTCGAGCGCGTCGTCACCGCGAGCGCGCCCGGCCGCGGCCGCCCCGACCTCGAGCTCGTCGGTGCCGTCGCCGAGACGGCGTACGGGCCGCGCCCGGTCGATCCCGCCGACCTCCCGGCCGACGAGCTGCTCCGGGTCACCACCAACCTCCTGGCCGAGGACCTCGTCGCGGCCGGCGTCCCTCCGCAGCCCCGGCCGCGCTGGCGCCGTCCGGG
>NZ_JAURVJ010000176.1 GCF_030655615.1 Nocardioides sp. | reverse complement strand
CGGCGGTGGTCGACGCGGATGGCCGAGCCGCAGGCGTCGTGCTCGGCGATCGACGGGCTCGAGATGAGGTCGTAGGGGCGCGACCGGAAGCGGTAGGACTCGGAGGTGAGGGCGCCGACCGGGCAGATCTGGATCGTGTTGCCGGAGAAGTAGGAGTAGAACGGCGCGTTCTCGGCGATGCCGATCTGCTGCATCGCGCCGCGCTCGATGAGCGCGATGAACGGGTCGCCCGGGATCTCGGCGGCGAAGCGGGTGCAGCGCTGGCAGACGATGCAGCGCTCGCGGTCGAGCAGCACCTGCGGGCTGAGGTTGATCGGCTTGGGGAAGGTGCGCTTGACGCCGCCGGCGCCGGACCCGACGAAGCGGGACTCGCCCTGGCCGTTGCTCATCGCCTGGTTCTGCAGCGGGCACTCGCCGCCCTTGTCGCAGACCGGGCAGTCGAGCGGGTGGTTGATGAGCAGGAACTCCATGACGCCCTGCTGCGCCTTGTCGGCGGTCTCGCTGGTGACCTGGGTGCTGACGACCATGCCGGGCGCGACGGGCAGCGTGCACGCGGCCTGCGGCTTGGGGAAGCCGCGGCCGTTGCCGGCGTCGGGGACGTCGACGAGGCACTGCCGGCACGCGCCGACGGGCGCGAGCAGCGGGTGGTCGCAGAACCGCGGGATCTGGACGCCGACCTGCTCGGCGGCACGGATCACCAGGGTGTCCTTGGGCACGTCGACCTGGATGCCGTCGATCGTGACCGAGACCAGCTCGGTGGCCTTCTCGGGGGTGGTCGTCATGCCTGGGCTCCGGTGAGGGACGCGGCCCACGCGGTGGACGCCGTGGGGTCGACGGGGCACCCGCCGTGGGTGAGGTGGGCGAGGTAGTCGTCGCGGAAGTAGCCGATCGAGCTCGAGATCGGGCTGGTCGCCCCGTCACCGAGGGCGCAGAACGAGCGGCCGAGGATGTTGTCGCACTGGTCGAGCAGCAGGTCGAGGTCGGCCTCGCTGCCCTGGCCGCGCTCGAGCGCGGCGAGCGTCTGGACGAGCCACCAGGTGCCCTCGCGGCACGGGGTGCACTTGCCGCAGGACTCGTGCTTGTAGAACTCGGTCCACCGCAGCACGGCCCGCACGACGCAGGTGGTCTCGTCGAAGAGCTGGATGGCGCGCGTGCCGAGCATCGAGCCGACGCCGGCGACACCCTCGAAGTCGAGGGGGACGTCGAGGTGCTCGGCGGTGAGCAGCGGGGTGCTCGAGCCGCCGGGCGTCCAGAACTTCAGCTCGTGGCCGTGCCGCATGCCACCGGCCAGGTCGATCAGCTGGCGCAGCGTGATGCCGAGCGGGGCCTCGTACTGGCCCGGGCGGGTGACGTGGCCCGAGAGGGAGAAGATGCCGAAGCCCTTGGACTTCTCGGTGCCCATCGAGGCGAACCAGGCCGAGCCGTTGCCGATGATGCTCGGCACCGAGGCGATCGACTCGACGTTGTTGATGACTGTCGGGCTGGCGTAGAGGCCGGCGACGGCCGGGAACGGCGGGCGCAGGCGGGGTTGGCCGCGGCGGCCCTCGAGGCCCTCGAGGAGGGCCGTCTCCTCGCCGCAGATGTAGGCGCCGGCGCCGGCGTGGACGACGACGTCGAGGTCGTAGCCGGAGCCGTGGATGTTCTTGCCGAGGTGGCCGGCGGCGTAGGCCTCGGCGACCGCGGCCTGGACCCGGCGGATCACGTGGAGGACCTCGCCGCGGATGTAGATGAAGGCGTGGTTGGCCCGGATGGCGAAGGAGCTGATGATCACGCCCTCGACCAGCGTGTGCGGCGTGGCCATCATGAGCGGGATGTCCTTGCAGGTGCCCGGCTCGGACTCGTCGGCGTTGACGACGAGGTACTTGGGCTTGGGGTTGTCCTGCGGGATGAACGACCACTTCATGCCGGTCGGGAAGCCTGCGCCGCCGCGGCCGCGCAGGCCGGAGTCCTTGACGGCGGTGACGATCTCGTCGGGCGCCATCGCGAGCGCCTTCTGGAGCGCGCCGTAGCCACCGCGCGACTCGTAGGTCTCGAGGGTCCAGGAGCGCTCGGCGTCCCAGTCGTCCGTCAGGACGGGGGTCAGGGTGTCGACCATCAGTCCGCCTCCTTCTTCTCGGCCGCGGTCTCGTCGGTGGGGCTGTCCTGCTCGACCTCGGCGGCCTCGGCGACGTCGTCGTCGGCCTCGGCTGCCGCCTGGTGCTTGTCGCTCCCGCTGTCCGCGTCGGTGGGTACGGCGGGGGCCGCGTCGACCTCGGGGTCGGCCGGTGCGGCCAGGTCGGACTGCTCGGGGTCGGGAGCGGTCCAGCCGCGCTCGCGGGCGATGCCGAGGCCGACCAGCGAGGACGGGCCCGCCGAGGGGCCCTCGCCGGCCAGGCCGTCGGCGAAGCCGGCGAGCACGCGCTCGGCCTCGCGCCAGGTGCACAGGCGCGGGCCGCGGGTGGAGTGGACCTCGGTGCCGGCGCGCAGGTCGTCGACGAGCCGGACGGCCGACTCGGGCGTCTGGTTGTCCATGAACTCCCAGTTGACCATCATCACCGGGGCGTAGTCGCAGGCCGCGTTGCACTCGACGTGCTCGAGCGTGATCTTGCCGTCGTCGGTCGTCTCGTCGTTGCCGACGTCGAGGTGGTCCTTGAGCGTCGCGAAGATCTCGTCGCCGCCCATGACCGCGCAGAGCGTGTTGGTGCAGACGCCGACGTGGTAGTCACCGACGGGCTTGCGCTTGTACATCGTGTAGAACGTCGCGACGCCGCTGACGTCGGCGGGCGAGATCTCGAGGATCTCGGCGCAGGCGGTGATGCCCTCGGGGGTGATGCGGCCCTCGGAGGACTGCACGAGGTGGAGCATCGGCAGCAGGCCCGAGCGCTTCTGCGGGTAGCGGCCGGCGATCTCGACCAGCTCGGCGCGGGTCTCGGTGGAGAGGGTCATCGCCGGGGTCCCCGATCGATTGTCGGGCGGAGGAGCGCACCGGGGGAGGTCGAGGGTCGAGTGGGGTGGGTCATCGGTCGACGCCTCCCATGACGGGGTCGATGGAGGCGATGGCGACGATCACGTCGGCGACCTGGCCGCCCTCGCTCATCACGCTGGTGGCCTGGAGGTTGGTGAACGACGGGTCGCGGAAGTGGGTGCGGAACGGTCGGGTGCCGCCGTCGGAGACGACGTGGGCGCCGAGCTCGCCGCGGGGCGACTCGATCGGCACGTAGGCCTGGCCGGGCGGGACCCGGAAGCCCTCGGTGACGAGCTTGAAGTGGTGGATCAGCGCCTCCATCGACTCCCCCATGATGTGGCGGATGTGGTCGAGGCTGTTGCCCATGCCGTCGCTGCCGATCGACAGCTGGCTGGGCCAGGCGATCTTCTTGTCGGCGACCATCACCGGTGCGCCCTCGAGGCCGGCGAGCCGGTCGGCGGCCTGCTCGATGAGCTTGAGGGACTCCCACATCTCGTTGAGGCGCACCCGGAAGCGGCCGTAGGCGTCGCAGGTGTCCCAGGTCTGGACGTCGAAGTCGTAGTCCTCGTAGCCGCAGTAGGGCTCGGTCTTGCGCAGGTCCCAGGGGTAGCCGGTCGCCCGCAGCGGCGGACCGGTGATGCCGAGGGCCAGGCACCCGTCGAGCTCGAGGTGGCCGACGTCGACCAGGCGGGCCTTGAAGATCGGGTTGGCGTTGCAGAGGGCGGCGTACTCGGGGAGGCGCTTCTTCATCAGGGCGACGAAGCCGCGGATCTCGTCGAGGGCGCCGGGCGGGAGGTCCTGGGCGACGCCGCCGGGGCGGATGAACGCGTGGTTCATGCGCAGGCCCGTGATGAGCTCGACCAGGTCGAGCACGAGCTCGCGCTCGCGGAACCCGATCGTCGTCACGGTGAGAGCACCGATCTCCATGCCGCCGGTGGCGATGCACACCAGGTGGGAGGAGATGCGGTTGAGCTCCATGAGCAGGACCCGCATGACGCTGGCCTTCTCGGGGATCTGGTCCTCGATGTCGAGCAGCCGCTCGACGCCCAGGCAGTAGGTGGCCTCGTTGAAGAACGGCGAGAGGTAGTCCATCCGGGTCACGAACGTCGTGCCCTGGACCCAGGAGCGGAACTCCATGTTCTTCTCGATGCCGGTGTGGAGGTAGCCGATGCCGCAGCGGGCCTCGGTGACCGTCTCGCCCTCGATCTCGAGGATCAGGCGGAGCACCCCGTGGGTCGAGGGGTGCTGCGGGCCCATGTTGACGACGACCCGCTCCTCGACGCCCTCGACGCCGGCGAGGCCCTCGACGATCTCGTCCCAGTCACGGCCGGTGACCGTGAAGACCTTGCCCTCGGTCGTGTCGTTGGCGCCGGCGTAGACATCATCGGTGGTGCTCATCAGTTGTAGCTCCTCCGCTGGTCCGGCGGCGGGATGGTGCCGCCCTTGTACTCGACGGGGATGCCGCCGAGGGGGTAGTCCTTGCGCTGCGGGTGGCCCGGCCAGTCGTCGGGCATGAGGATGCGGGTCAGGGCGGGGTGGCCGTCGAAGACGATGCCGAACATGTCCCAGGTCTCGCGCTCGTGCCAGTCGACCGTGGGGTAGACGTCGGTGATCGACGGGACGTGGGGGTCGGCGTCGGGGACGCTGACCTCGAGGCGGATGCGCCGGTTGTGGGTCATCGAGAGCAGGTGGTAGACCGCGTGCAGCTCGGCGCCCTTGTCGTCGGGGTAGTGCACGCCGCTGACGCCGCTGCAGAGCTCGAAGCGCAGCCGCGGGTCGTCGCGCAGGTGCTGGGCGGTGGCCACGAGGTCCTCGCGCCGGACGTGGAAGGTGATCTCGCCGCGGTGGACGACGACCCGGCCTAGGGAGGTCACGGCCTCGAGGGCGTCGGCGACCTCGTCGTGCCACCCGCCGAAGGGTCGCTGTGCCGCGCCGGGGAAGACGATCGGGGCGACCAGGCCGCCGTAGCCGCTCGTGTCGCCGGACCCGCGCACGCCGAACATGCCCGTGCGGGCGCCGACCGCGCGGACCTCCTCGTCGGTGGTGGCGGGGGTCTTGCCGTCGGGACCGTCGGACGACTGGTCGGGGCCGGTGGTCTTGTCCTCCGCGGCCATCAGCGCATCAGGCCCTTGAGCTGGACGCTCGGCAGCGCCTCGAGGGCGGCGACCTCGCGCTGCTCGATCTGATCGAGGCGGTTGGCGCCGAGCTTCATGTGCTGGACCTGGTCGTGGAGCTTGAGGATCGCGTCGATGAGCATCTCGGGCCGCGGCGGGCAGCCGGGGAGGTACATGTCGACGGGGACGACGTGGTCGACGCCCTGGACGATCGCGTAGTTGTTGAACATGCCGCCGCTGCTGGCGCAGACGCCCATCGCCAGGACCCACTTGGGCTCGGGCATCTGGTCGTAGATCTGGCGCAGGACGGGCGCCATCTTCTGGCTCACCCGGCCGGCCACGATCATCAGGTCGGCCTGGCGCGGGCTGGCGCGGAAGACCTCCATGCCGAAGCGCGCCAGGTCGTACTTGGGCCCGCCGCTGGTCATCATCTCGATGGCGCAGCAGGCGAGGCCGAACGTCGCCGGCCAGAAGCTGGCCTTGCGCATGTAGCCGGCGAGCCCCTCGATGCTGGTGAGCAGCACCCCGCTCGGCAGCTTCTCCTCGATACCCATGACTGGTTCCTCCCGCTCGGTCCCGCTCAGTCCCAGTCGAGTCCGCCGCGACGCCAGACATAGGCGTAGGCGACGAAGACGGTGGCGATGAAGATGACCATCTCGACCAGCCCGAAGACGGCCATGGCGTCGAAGTGCACGGCCCAGGGGTAGAGGAAGATGATCTCGATGTCGAAGACGATGAAGAGCATCGCGATGATGTAGTACTTCACCGGGAACCGGCCGCCGCCCACCGGCTGCGGCGTCGGCTCGATGCCGCACTCGTAGGAGTCGAGCTTGGCGCGGTTGTAGCGCTTGGGCCCGATCACGAAGGCGCTGGTGGCGATGGAGCCGACGGCGAAGACCGCCGCGAGGGCCGCCAGGACGAGGACGGGTGTGTAGAGGTCCATCTGGCTCTTCCCTTCCGACGACGGCGCACGCTCGGATGTGATTCTTGTGACTTTGTGAAACGAATCACGAGGCGCGCTCGCGGCTCATACTGCCACTCCGAGCGGTCCACGTCACACCGGGGTGCCGAGGGCAAAACTGGCTCTGACCTGCGGATTTAGACCACGCGACCGTTGCCTAATTGCTCCGGTGCAGGTCACGGGTCGATCCGACGGCCGAGGGCCCTGACCAGGAGCCCCTCGTTCCCTTAGGGTGCGTGCGACGCGTCCTCGCGGCGCACCCCCTGGTTCACGAGCATCGGAGGCCCATGGCGACCCTCACCGCTGACAAGAAGGTCCTGCACGCCGACCTCACCGGCGACAGCGTGCGCGCCGCGCAGGGCGCGATGGTCGCCTACACGGGCAACGTCGCCTTCAAGCACGCCGGCATGGGCGGCGGCGGGGGCTTCCGGGCCGCCGTGCGCCAGCGCGTGGCGGGTGAGTCGATCACGCTGATGGAGTGCCAGGGCCAGGGCCGGGTCTATCTCGCCAAGGACGCCCTCGACGTCACCGTCGTGATGCTCGACAACGACAAGCTGACCGTCGAGTCCGAGCACATCCTGGCGGTCACCGACGGGCTCAAGCTCGACGTCCAGTTCGCCGGGCTGCGCGGCATGACCTCGGGGCAGGGCCTGGCGACGACGTCGGTCAGCGGCTCGGGGCAGTGCGCGATCATGTCCGACGGCCCGATGATCCCGCTGGCCGTGACGCCGGGGATGCCGCTGGTGGTCGACCCCGACGCCTACGTCGCCGGGGCCGGGCAGATGCAGATGTCGCTCGTGTCGGGGGTGACCTGGCGCAGCCTCGTCGGCGAGGGCGGCGGCGAACCGTTCAGCCTGCGCTTCGAGGGCCAGGGCACCGTCTACATCCAGCCCGCGGAGAGGTGAGACAGCCGTGCCCAACTCCACGTTCGAGCAGGTCAACAAGAAGGTCGTCCGCACCGACGTCTCCCCCGGCGGCGAGGTCATCGCCCGGCGCGGCGCGATGCTCGGCTACTCCGGGGGCCTCACCTTCCGACCGATCAGCGGCGCCGGCGGCGTCGGCGGGATGGTCGGCCGGGCCATGCAGGGCGAGTCCGTCGCCATGATGGTCGCCGAGGGCCAGGGCAACGCGTTCTACGGCTTCCGCGGGCTCTACGTCACGCTCGTCCAGCTCGCCAACGAGACCCTCACCGTCGAGGCCGACCGGCTCCTCGCCCACCACGCCAACCTGTCGACGTCGGTCGAGATGATCGGCTCCGGCGGCATCCGCCAGGCCGTGCGCGGCGCGATGTCCGGCCAGGGCCTGTTCACGACCAAGGTCAGCGGCACCGGGTCCGTCGCGCTCCTGTCGCACGGCGGCACGTTCGAGATCCCGGTCGACGGCAGCGGCATGGTCGGCGTCGACCCCCAGGCCTACGTCGGCCACGTCGGCGCCCTGCAGATCGACTTCAAGGTCAGCGCCGGCATCCGCGACGTCGTCGGCCGCGGCTCCGGCGAGGCGACCCAGCTGCACTGCACCGGACACGGACGCGTCTACATCCAGGCCTCGGAGGAGAAGTTCTGATGATCAACGTTCCCGGCGGCTCCACCGTCTACGACGCCCAGACCCTGCCGTCCAACGACAACGTCAACAGCTACTCCTTCTGCATCGACCTCAACGGCGAGTGGTTCACCGCCGCGGGCGCGATGATCGCCTACTACGGCAACGTCGAGTTCTCCGGCGTGGCCGCGTTCGCCTCACGGGCGGCGTGGGTCGCGTCGCGGTTCTCCTCGCCGCTCTACACGCAGGACTGGGTGGTCGCCGCGGGCCAGGGCAAGCTCGTCATCGGCGACCGCGGCAACGACATCAACTCCTACGACCTCGAGGTCGGCAACCTCACCATCAAGGCCAAGAACCTGCTGGCCTTCGAGACCGGCCTCGAGCTCAAGCAGTCGATCGTCCCCGGCTTCCTCACCCTGATCGGCACCGGCAAGTTCCTGGCCTCGTCGGTCGGCCCGGTGATCTTTGTCGAGCCGCCGTTCCGTGCCGACCCCGACGCCCTGCTCGGCTGGGCCGACTGCCCGTCGCCCTCGGTCCACTACGACCACAACTGGATGGCCCAGTCGTTCATGGCCGGCATCCAGGGCATGTTCGGCCGCGAGTCGGGCGAGGAGCGCCAGTACGACTTCACCGGCGCCGGCACCATCCTCATGCAGTCCTCCGAGCTCCTCCGCGCCGACTCGGCCCTGCTGCGCCTGGTCGAGTCGCAGACCAACCTCCTCGACGCCAACTCCGCCGGAGCCCTGGGCCACAAGCTCATCGCACGTTCTCAGCAGCAATGACCCGGACGGTGCCCGAGGCACGAGGGCACCGTCCGACAGGTCAGCAGGTTGAGCGAGCACGGCCCGCACGGAGCTTGCTCCGGGCGGGCCGAGCGCAGTCGAAACCACCGCAGCCGGCACGGCTCCTCCACCCCGCCGCCGGTTGAGAGACCGGCTGCGGTGGCTTCGAGGCTCGGCCGTGGCCGGCCTCGCACCTCAGCCGACGTGGGGCCAGGTCGAGAGACCGGCTGCGGTGGCTTCGAGGCTCGGCCGTGGCCGGCCTCGCACCTCAGCCGACGTGGGGCCAGATTGAGAGACCGGCTGCGGTGGCTTTCAGGCTCGACCGTGGCCGGCCTCGCACCTCAGCCGACGTGGGTCAGGCGTGAGCCCGGTGCAGGGCGACGATGCCGCCGGAGAGGTTGCGCCACTCGGGTGAGGTCCAGCCGGCCTCGGCGACGAGGGCGGCGAGGCCGGCCTGGTCGGGCCAGGCGCGGATGGACTCGGCGAGGTAGACGTAGGCGTCGGGGGCCGAGGAGACCGCGCGGGCGACCGGGGGCAGGGCCTTCATGAGGTACTCGACGTAGACGGTGCGGAACGGCGCCCACGTGGGGTGGCTGAACTCGCAGACGACGAGGCGGCCGCCGGGCTTGGTGACGCGGCGCATCTCGCGCAGGCCGGCGAGCGGGTCGACGATGTTGCGCAGCCCGAACGAGATCGTCACGGCGTCGAAGGTCGCGTCGGCGAAGGGCAGCTGGGTGCCGTCGCCGGCGGTGAAGGGCAGGTGGGGGCGGGCCTTCTTGCCGACCTGGAGCATGCCGAGCGAGAAGTCGCAGGGCACGACCCGGGCGCCCCGCTCGTCGAACGGCTCGCTCGAAGTGCCGGTGCCGGCGGCGAGGTCGAGCACGCGCTCGCCGTACTGCGGGTCGACCGCGTCGATGACCTCGCGGCGCCAGCGCCGGTCCTGGCCGAGCGAGAGCACGTCGTTGGTGAGGTCGTAGCGCTTCGCGACCCCGTCGAACATCCGTCGTACGTCGGTCGGGTGCTTGTCGAGATCGGCGCGGGCCACGGACCCGAGCGTAGGTCGCGGGCTTCCGTCGCAACCAAACGGCCCTGCCTCGCGTCTCCCAGGTGTAGGAGCCAGGAGAATCTCTTCAGGCTCACCAGCCCCTCTAGCAACAGGAAGACACCTCATGACCACCGTCCGCCGCCTCCTCCTCGTCCTCGTCGTGGGGACGCTCGTCGCGCTCGCCGCCTTCGGGGTCTCCTGGTCCCAGAACGGGACCAGCGACGAGCCCACCGCGGCAGGCACCGCTCGCGAGACCGCCGACCCGACCGACGACGCGACCAGCGAGCCGGCCCCGTCCGAGACCGCCGAGCCGACGACCCCCACTCCCACCCCGGAGCCCCCGCCGACCCCCAAGCCCACCCCGACGCCCGAGCCGGAGCCCGAGCTGGTCCCCGGCCCGGCGCTGCTCGCCCCCGGCGACGAGGGCGACGACGTCCGCCGGCTCCAGGCCCGGCTGCGCCAGATCGACTGGTTCAACCAGGACGTCACCGGCAGCTACGGCGACGTGACCCGGGCCGCGGTCGAGGGCTTCCAGGCCAAGCGCGAGATCCCGGTGACCGGTGAGGTCGACCAGCGCACGATGGACCGCCTCACCGCCATGACCTCGGAGCCGTCCGCGGCCGAGCTCGCCAACCAGCTCGGCGGCAACACCCCCGGCGCCCTCGACCCGCAGTGCCAGACGGGACGCGTGCTCTGCGTCGACAAGTCCTCGCAGACGCTGCGCTGGGTCGTCGACGGCCAGGTCCAGCTGACGGTCGACGTCCGCTTCGGCTCCGACGAGCTGCCGACCCGCGAGGGGACGTTCTCGGTCTTCCAGAAGAGCCGCGACCACGTCTCGTCGCTCTATGACACCTCGATGCCGTTCGCGATGTTCTTCTCCGGCGGCCAGGCCGTGCACTACTCCCCCGACTTCGCCGCCAACGGCTACAACGGGGCCTCGCACGGCTGCGTCAACGTCCGCGACTACGACGCGGTGGCCAGCCTGTTCGACCAGGTCGAGGTGGGCGACAAGGTGATCGTCTACCGCTCCTGACCTGCTCCCCCACGAGGCACTACTGGCCGGCCAGGTCCTTCAGCACGCCGACGGCGTCGACGAGCGGGAGGCCCTGGGCGGTCAGCTCGTAGGTGCGCTCGCCGGCCCCGAGCTGGCAGCGGATCGCCTGCGGGTCCTGGGCGGGGTCGATCGCCTGACCGGCGGGGACCTCCTCGCCCCAGTTGAGCGAGCAGGTCGCCCCCTCGACCTCGACCAGCTCGGACGCCGCCCGGGCGACGCCCAGCACCTCGGGGTCGATCGGCAGGGCGTCGGGCGTGAACAGCCCCGGCGCCTTGTCGAGGGCCGTCATCTGGGCGATCGCGCTGCCGTCCTCGGCGGCATAGACCCGGAACGCACCGGGCACGCCGAACACCTGCTCGAGACCGTCGGCGATCGAGCCCTCCTGCTTCTTGAGCGCCTCGAGGTCGCCGAACTGCTGGGCGAGCTGGTCGGGCAGGTTGCCGAGGTCGACGGCGACCAGGCCCGAGGAGAGCTTGTCGGGCAGGTCGATCGGGCCCTGGGCGGGCGCCGAGGCGCTCTCGCTGGGGGTGCCGGCCGCCGGCTCCGGGTCGTCGCCCAGGTCGGGCACGACCACGGTGAAGACGAACAGACCGCCCAGCAGGACGACGCCCAGGACGACGTTGATGACGGTGGCCTTGGGGTTGTCACGCATGGGTTCCATCCTCGCAGCCGCCTGGGCACCCGCCCGGGGCGGCCCCGCGAGCCCGCTGGGTACCCTCGCAGGGTGACCCAGCGTGCCCCGGCGGACGAGCCTGCCGCGTCGCTCGTCGTGCGCACCACCGCCCTCGACGCCGACCGGCTCGCCGCGCTGGTCGAGCTGCTGCCCGCCACCGCGCCCGTCGCCTGGCTGCGTCGCGGCGAGGGCCTCGTCGGGTGGGGCGTCGCCACCGAGGTCCGTACGGCGGGCCCGACGCGCTTCGCCGACGCCGACGCCTGGTGGTCAGGGACCGTGGCCCGGGCGGTCGTCCGTGACGACGTCGCCGAGCCCGGCAGCGGCCTCGTCTGCTTCGGCACCCTCGCCTTCGCCGACGAGCCCGGTGACTCCAGCCTCGTCGTCCCCGAGGTGGTCGTCGGCCGCCGCGGCGACGTCGCCTGGGTGACGACGATCTCCGCCGGCGGCCTCGCCCCCGCCGCCTCGCCGCCCGAGCCGACCGACGCCCCGCCGGCGCCGGTCAACCTCCGCTTCTCCGACGGCCACCGCAACGGCGACGAGTGGATGTCGGTCGTCGCCGACGCCGTCGCGCGCATCAACGCCGGCGGCCTCGAGAAGGTCGTCCTCGCCCGTGACCTGGTCGCCACCGCCGACGAGGACGTCGACGTCCGCTGGCCGCTGCGCCGCCTGGCCGCCTCCTACCCGACGTGCTGGACCTTCCACGTCGACGGCTTCTTCGGCGCCACCCCCGAGCTGCTGGTGCGCCGCGAGCGCGGTCTGGTGACCTCCCGGGTCCTGGCCGGCACCATCCGGCGCACGGGTGACGACGCGCGCGACCTGATGCTCGCCGCCACCCTCGCCCGGTCCTCGAAGGACCTCGAGGAGCACGAGTACGCCGTCCGCTCGGTCGCCGTCTCCTTCGCGCCGCACTGCTCGTCGATGAACGTGCCCGAGGCGCCGTTCGTGCTCCACCTGCCCAACGTCATGCACCTGGCCACCGACGTGACCGGCGTCGTCCACGACGCCGAGACGGTCTCGTCGCTCGCGCTGGCCGCGTCGCTGCACCCCTCGGCCGCGGTCGGCGGCCACCCCACCGACCTCGCCGTCGCCCTGATCACCGAGATCGAGGGCATGCCGCGCGGGCGCTACGCCGGCCCCGTCGGCTGGATGGACGCCACCGGTGACGGTGAGTGGGGCATCGGGCTGCGCTCGGGCGTCGTGTCCGGCTCGACGGTCCGGCTGTTCGCCGGCTGCGGCATCGTCGGCGACTCCCAGCCCGAGTCCGAGCTCGCCGAGGCGGGCGCGAAGTTCGTGCCCGTGCGTGACGCCCTCGAGGCCTAGGAGCGTCAGTCCAGGTCGGCGCCGTCGGCGAGTCGGGTGAACCGCATCCCGTCCTTCAGCGCGAGGTTGTCCATGTGGGTCTCGACCATGGCGAGCCCGACGTCGCTGTAGACGCGGTCGTGGATGGCGAGCGACCGCGGGGCACCGACCTCGCGGACGAAGTCGATCGCCTCGCCCACCTTGAGCCACGGTGCCGACACCGGCGCGAGCAGCAGGTCGATCCGCTCGCCGGGCGCGGTGAGCGAGTCGCCCGGGTGGTAGACGAGCTCGGAGCCCAGCGTCAGCAGGTAGCCCGAGTTGTCGAAGCGCGGGTAGTCGGGATGGATGACGGCGTGCTTCTCGCCGACGACCCGGATCGGTACGCCGACGTCGAGGACGTCACCGGGCGCGACGACGTGCAGCCGATCGGCGAGGTCGGGCGCCTCGTCGCGGATGACGTCGGCGACGGCGCCGATGGTGTGGATCTCGGCGGTCGTGGCGCGCAGGTGGCCGGCGTCGTAGTGGTCGGCGTGCTGGTGGGTGATCAGCACGACGTCGGCGCCCTCGACCGCCTCGCGCTCGGTGAACGAGCCGGGGTCGAGGACGATCCGGACGCCGGCGTGCTCCACCCGGACGCAGGCGTGGCCGAACTTGGTGATCCTCATGGTCACCAACCTACTGAGTCAGGGCCGGGCGTCCCGGGCCGCGAGGTCGGCGTACTTGTCGATCCGGGCGGCCCGCGTCTCGGCCTTCCTGGCCGTGACCAGCTGGGTCAGCACCTGCTTGCGCACCGACGGCGGCCAGGCGTCCCAGTGCTGCCGTGCGTCGGGGCGGGAGCCGAGCGCCACGGCCAGGTCGGCGGGCACGACGAGGTCCTCGACGTCGTCGAGCAGGGTCCAGGCGCCGTTGGCGTGCGCGGTGTCGAGGGCCGCCTGCCCCGCGGGCTGCATGCGCCCCTCGGCGAGGAGGCGCTCGACGCGCACCTTGTTGGGTCGCGACCAGCCGCTGGTGGCCCGGCGCGGCGCGAACCACATCCGCGACCGCTCCGCGTCGATCGTCCCGGCGGTGCTGTCGATCCACCCCCAGCAGAGCGCCTCGCAGACCGACTCCTCGTAGCCGATGACCGGCCGCCCGGTCGCCGTCCTCCACGACGCGACCCAGACGCCGGCGCCCCGGGCGTGGTGGACGGCGAGCCAGGCGCGCCACTCCTCGAGCGTCTCGGGGTGGACCAGCGGCCGGCCGTCGTGGCCGGCCGACTCCGCGACCACGTCCTCCATCGGGTCTCCCACGGAGGCAACCTACGACGCGGACGCCGCCCCGCGCAGCCCTGCCACGTCTCGGGCGGCCCCGACCAGGAACCCGTCCTCGCTGCGCACGGGCCGGTCGACCACGTCGGCCACGACGCAGGTGACGTTGTCGCGACCGCCGTCGTCGAGCGCGGCCGTCACCAGCAGGTTGACGGCCTCGGCGGGCGCCGGGGCGCCCGCGAGCAGCCGGGCGATCGTGCGGTCGTCGACCTCGTCGGAGAGCCCGTCGCTGGCGAGCAGGACGCGGTCACCCACGACGAGCTCGAGGTGGCCGAGGTCGGGAAGCCCGTGGCCCTCGGCGGGGTCCTCCGCACCGAGCCACCTCATCAGCCGGTGCCGGTACGGCGAGCGCGCGGCCTGGTCCTCGGTGAGGTGCCCCGCGTCGACCATCGCGCGGCCCCAGGAGTGGTCGACGGTCAGGCGGTGCAGCCGCTCGCCGCGGAGCAGGTAGGCCCGCGAGTCGCCGAGGTGCACCAGGCCGCACCGCACGCCGTCGGTGCGCAGCGCCGTGAGGGTGGTGCCGAGACCGGTCGCGCCGGGGTCGGCGGCGACGTGGGAGCGGAGGGCCGCCGCGGCGCGGTCGACCACCGTGCCCAGCAGGGCGGCCGGGTCGAGGTCGGGAGCGCGGGCCGCGAGCTCGGCCGCCAGGGTGGCGACGGTCGTCGACGCGACCTCACCGGCCGCCGCACCGCCGACGCCGTCGGCGACCACCAGGAGCGAGGAGCCGGCGTACCCGGAGTCCTCGTTGCCCGGACGGCGCCACCCGGGGTGGCTGTGCCCTGCGGCCCGGAACTGCATCATGGTCTCGACGATGCTCCGGGATCCGAGGAGCGGTCTGAGCGCCTTCTATGATCTGGCTGTGTCCTCTCCCCGGCTCGCGACGCCCGACGACGCCGAGCGGCTCGTCGACCTCCACCACGCCTGCTGGCGCGAGGCCTATACCGGGCTGCTGAGCGACGAGACGATCGAGGGCGTCTTCGCCGACCGTCCGGCGGCGGTCGCCGGGCGTCGGGAGCGGCTGGCCGACCGGACGCGGCCGACCTGGATCACCGAGGTCGACGGCGAGCCGGTCGGGTTCGCGACGGCCGGCCCGGCGCGGTACGACGACGCCCCGGTCCCGCTCGAGCTCTATGCCATCTATGCCCGGGCGTCGGTGTGGGGCACCGGGATCGGGCACGCGCTGCTGGCGGCGTCGGTCGGCGAGCGGGCGGCCTACCTCTGGGTGCTCGACGGCAACGACCGCGCGACCGGGTTCTACCGCCGGCACGGGTTCGAGCTCGACGGCGCGACCGAGGACCATCCGGAGGGGCTGCACCTGCGCATGGTGCGGTCCGAGCGAGCACACTGAGTCCGTGCTCGCCCTCACTGGATCCACCGGAGCCCTCGGCGGCCTCGTCGCCCCCGCCCTCGTCGACCTGCGGCCCCGGCTGCTCGTCCGCGACCCCGCGCGGGCACCGCAGCTCGGGCTCGACGTCATGACCGCGACCTACGCCGACGGCACCGCGTGCACCGCGGCCCTCGAGGGCGTCGAGGTGCTGTTCATGGTGTCGGCGGCCGAGTCGGAGCACCGGCGGCGCGAGCACCGCACCTTCATCGAGGCAGCGGTGCGGGCCGGGGTGCGGCACGTCGTCTACACGTCGTTCTCGGGGGCGTCGCCCGACTCGACCTTCACCCTCGGCCGCGACCACCACGACGCCGAGCTCGCCCTGCACGAGGCCCGCGAGGAGAGCGGGCTGGCGTTCACGGTGCTGCGCGACAACTTCTACCTCGACATCCTCCCGGCGTTCGCCGGCGAGGACGGCGCCCTGCGCGGGCCCGCCGGCGACGGCGCGGTCGCCGCGGTCGCCCGGGCCGACGTCGCGGACGTCGCCGTGGCGGTGCTGC
>NZ_JAURVJ010000175.1 GCF_030655615.1 Nocardioides sp. | reverse complement strand
GGCCGAGCAGGCCGGCGCCCAGGCGACCCAGGCCGGCGGGGCCCAGGCCGGCCAGGCCGCCCGCGACACGGTGACCCAGGTCGGCACCTCGGCCTACGTCGACGCCCTCAACAACGTGCTGCTCATCGGGGCGATCCTCTGTCTCGTCTGTGCGGTGCTCTGCTTCTTCCTCATCCGGCAGCGCGACTTCGACGCCGTCGGGCGCTACGACGCCGCCACCCCGCCCGGTGGTCCCTCGGGTGAGGCGCCGGGCCAGGAGTTGGGCCAGGACTCGGGCGAGGCGCCGGGCGACGACCGGCCGCGCCACGTCGACCCCGACGCCGAGGAGCCGCCGATCGCGGGAGGCGCCCACGCCGCCGGGGCCCACGTCGGACCCGCCGCCGAGGTCACACCCGAAGAGCCCCGCACGACGTAGGGTCCGCAGACGTGCCTCGTCCCAATCCGCTGCTGCGCTTCTTCCGCCACTACGAAGGTCCGCGGATCCACAAGTGGATCCACTACTTCGAGATCTACCACCGCCACTTCGCACGCTTCCGCGACGAGCCGGTCACGATCCTCGAGTTCGGCGTCAACCAGGGCGGGTCCCTGCGGATGTGGGAGCACTACTTCCACGACGACTCCAAGATCGTCGGCGTCGACATCGACGAGCGGTGCCGCCAGTTCGAGGGTGGCAACGTCTCGATCGAGATCGGCGACCAGGAGGACCGGACGTTCCTGCGCTCGCTCGTCGAGAAGCACGGCCCGTTCGACGTCGTGATCGAGGACGGCGGCCACCAGATGGGCCAGCAGATCGCGACGTTCGAGGAGATCTATCCCGCGATGTCCGAGGAGGGCTGCTTCCTCATCGAGGACCTCCACACGAGCTACTGGCCCGGCTACCAGGGCGGGCTGCTCCGTGAGGGCACGTTCATCGAGTACGCCAAGCGGCTCAGCGACCAGCTGCACGCCTGGCACTCCAAGCAGGACGACTTCGTCGTCGACACGTTCACCGAGACGACCCGGTCGATGCACTTCTACGACAGCGTCGTCGTCTTCGAGCGCGGCACCGTGACCAAGCCGGTCGCCCGCAAGCGCGGCACCGACTACTTCGACGTCCGCGACGGCCAGGGCCGCACCCAGCCGGGCCAACCCGGCCAACCCGGCCAACCCGGCTAGCGCGGTGTCAACGCGGTGGCCCCGCCGGGCGTTGACCTGACATGAGCCGTACGACGCGCACCCCGGTCCCGCTGTCCCTCGCCCTGGTCACCGCCCTGGTCACCGCCCTCCTCGCCACGCTGCTCGTGGCCGCGGTCGCCCCGGCCGCCCCGGCGGCCGCGGCGGCGCCCGGGATCTCGTTCGACCTCGAGCAGCGGGCCCTGCCGGGCCAGCGAGAGTTCGTCCAGGGCTACCTGTCGGGGCCGGCGGCCGTGCCGCGACCGGTGCTCGTGCAGCAGCGGCGCGGTGGCGGCTGGGCCACGGTGGTGCGCGACCGCTCGTTCCGCGGCGGCGAGTTCATCATCGAGACCCGGACCCCCCGGCGTACCGGACCGGTGACCTGGCGCGTCGTCGCCCCGCGGGTGCGCGCCGGTGGCCGGGTCCTGCGTCGCCTGGTCAGCCGGAGCGTGCGGCAGCAGATCGTCGTCCAGCGCCTGGTCTGGAAGCTGCCGGCGTCGGCCGAGGTCGGCACCCGGGTGCTGTCGCCGGCCCGCCTGCGGCCGTTCGTGGTCGACCAGACCCTGGCGCTCGAGCAGCTGGTCAACGGGCACTGGCAGCACGTCGCCGGGATCGACGGCTCGGGCAACCGGTTCGACTTCGTCCAGCTCGCCTCGGGCGCGACGCGCTACCGGGTGCAGGGCAGCGACGGCCGCTACACCTACAAGACCCTGCGCGGGACGCCGACCGACGTCGTCCTGCCGACCAGGCGGCTGTCGACGACCAGCAACGGCTCGCAGACCGGCGGCGGCACCGGCTTCTTCGGCTCCGCCGACGCCACGGACGCCTCGGCCAGCGACGACGGCCGGTGGGTCGCCTTCACCTCCTCGGCCGTCGACGCCGTGCCCGGTGACACCAACGGCGTCGACGACGTCTTCCTCAAGGACACCGCCACCGGCCGCCTGCTGCGGGTGGCCCACGGTCCCCGCGGCGCCGAGCCCAACGGCCTGTCCCGCTCCCCCTCGGTCAGCGGCGACGGTCGGTTCGTCGCGTTCGTCTCCCGGGCGGCCAACCTGGTGCCGGGCAACCGGGCCCGTCGGCTCGACGCCTACGTGTGGGAGCGGGGGACCGGCACGATCACCCGGGTCGGCCGGTCCGCCGCCGAGCCGTCGATCAGCGCCGACGGTCGCTGGGTCGCCTTCACGTCGGGTACCGACGTCCTGCTGCGCGACCGCACGTCGGGCACCCTCACCCGCGTCTCCCGGACGCCCGCGGGTGCCCCCGGCAACGGCCGGTCGCGCCAGCCGGCCGTCAGCGCGGACGGCCGCCACGTGGCGTTCACGACCGCGGCCACCGACCTGACCGCCGAGGCCGTGCCGGGTGTCCTGCTCTGGGACCGCACGACCGCCACGAGCTCGTTGGTCGCCGCGCGCGCCAGCAGCCCGCAGGTCGACGCCGACGGCTCGGTCGTGGCCTACGTCGCGGGCGACCAGCCCTACCGCCGCGACCTCGCCACCGCCACGACGACCCAGCTCTCCACGTCGCTGCCGGACCCGGAGGGGCTCGCGACCACCGTCGACGCGGTCAGCGCCGACGGCTCGGTCGTGCTGTTCTCCAGCGCGGCCCCGCTCGCCGACGACGACGTGGACGACGGCGACTGCCCGTCGGAGGCGGAGTGCTACTACTACGAGAACTTCACCGACACCTACGTCTACCGCGCGGCCACGGGCGCGGTCAGCATGGCCTCGCGCAGCGCGGCCGGCAGGGCGTCCGACTACTACAGCCTCGGCCAGGACCTGCTCGCCGACGGCAGCGGCGCGGTCTTCCTCTCCCGCTCGGTGCTGGTGCCGGGCCAGGTCGACCGCGGTGGCTACTACTCCGTCCACGGCTACCTCGAGGTGTTCGTCCGCGACCTGTCCTGAGGGGTCACGGCTCGAGGGTGTAGCCCAGCCCCGCCGTGGTGACCAGGTGCCGCGGCGCCGACGGGTCGTCCTCGAGCTTGCGGCGCAGCTGGGCGGCATAGACCCGCAGGTAGTGCGTCTCGTGCTCGTACGCCGGTCCCCACACCTCACGCAGCACCTGCTCGCGCGGCACGAGCCGGCCGAGGTTGCGGGTGAGCAGCTCGAGGAACGCCCACTCCGTCGGCGTCAGCCGGACGTCGTCGCCCCGGCGCGCCACCCGCTTGCGGGCCAGGTCGATGCTCAGCTCGCCGACCACCACGACGCTCTCGGTCGGCGCCGCCTCCTGCGACCGGCGTACGGCGGCGCGGAGGCGGGCCATCAGCTCGTTCATCGCGAAGGGCTTGGTGACGTAGTCGTCGGCGCCGAGGTCGAGCGCCTCCACCTTGTCCTCGCCGTGCTGGCGCGCGGAGAGGACGACGATCGGGACGGTGGTCCAGCCGCGGAGGCCCGAGATCACCTCGGCGCCGTCCATGTCGGGCAGCCCGAGGTCGAGGACCACGACGTCGGGGTGGGTGGTGTCCGCGGCATCGAGCGCCGACCGGCCGTCGGCCGCGGTCACGACCTCCCAGCCGTGGGCGCGCAGGTTGATCGCCAGGGCGCGGGCGAGGGCGGGCTCGTCGTCGACGACGAGCACCCGGTGACCGGTCACGGGGCTCGTCATGGAGCCGATCCTCGCGGCAGCGAGAGCACCATGGTGAGCCCGCCCCCGGGCGTGTCCTCCGCGGACAGCTCGCCCTCGAGCGCCTCGGTGAGCCCGCGGGCCACGGCCAGGCCCAGCCCGAGACCGCCGGGTGTGGTGTCGGAGAGCCGCTGGAACGGCTCGAACATGGCGGCCCGCTGCTCGGCCGGTACGCCGGGCCCCCGGTCGACGACCATCACCTCGACCCGCTCGGGGAGCACGTGCGCGAGCACCCGGACGGGCTCGCCGCCGGTCGCGGCCGAGACCCGCACCGCGTTGGAGACCAGGTTGGCGACCACGCGCTCGAGCAGCCCGGCGTCGGTGTGCACGACCGGCGCCGGCTCGTCGACGTCGAGGACGACGGCGCCGGGCGGCTGGCCGGCGAGGGCGAGCGGCAGCACCTCGTCGAGGCTGCGGTCGCGCAGGACCGGGCGGACCAGGCCGCTCTGCAGGCGCGACAGGTCGAGCAGGTTGTCGATGAGGCCCTCGAGCTGGTCGGTCGACGAGGCGAGCGCCTCGTGCAGCGTCGTGCGGTCGGCGGCGCCGAGCTCGCCGCTGACCAGGCCGTCGACCAGGCCGTCGACGGAGGCCCGCATCGTGGCCAACGGGGTGCGCAGGTCGTGGGAGACCGCCCGCAGCAGGGCGGTGCTGGTGGCGTCCGCGCTCTCGAGGGCGGCCGCGCGCTGCTCGCGCTCGCGGAGCCGGCGGTACTCGAGGACCAGGCTGGTCTGCACGGCGAAGGCCTCCAGCACCTTCTGGTCGGTGGCCCGCAACGGCTCGCCGCGCAGGCAGATGACGTGGTCGTCGTCGACCTTGACCCGGGTGTCGCCCTGGTCGGGGGCGCAGGCGTGGTCGGGGCCGGCGTGCGCGACGACCTCCCACCCGGACGGGCCCTGCGCCAGCAGCGACACCGAGGCCTGGCCGAAGACCTCGCGCACCCGCTCGACGATGGCCTCGGCGGTGTCCTGGCCGGTCAGCACCGAGCGTGACAGCGAGCTCATCGTGGCCGCCTCGGTGCGGGCCCGCAGCGCGTCGCCCGCGCGGCGCGAGGCGCGGTCGACGACCGTGGCGACGCCCGCCGCCACGGCGACGTAGACCAGCAGCGCCAGCAGGTTGGCCGGCTCGGCGACGGTGAGCTGGCCGGTGGGGTCGGTGAAGAAGTAGTTGAGCGCGAAGAAGCTGACGACCGCCGCGACCAGCGCTGGCAGCAGGCCGCCGACCAGCGCGACCACGACGGTGCCGGCCAGCAGCAGCATCTCGGCGAGCGGCAGCTGGTCGGTGTCCTGGAACGCCTGCAGCACCGAGGTCAGCAGCACCGGCATCACGACCGCAGCCAGCCAGCCGGCGACCTGCCGGCCGGTGCTGAGCGGGGAGAGCACGGAACGCCGCCGGGTGCCGCGCGCGACCTGGTCGTGGGTGACGAGGTGGACGTCGACCGCCCCGGCCAGCGAGGCGATGCGGTCGCCCGTCGTACCGGCGAAGAGCCGGCGCAGGCGGCCGTGCCGGGACACGCCGACGACCACCATGGTCGCGTTGGCGGCGGTGGCGAAGTCGACGACGGCGGCGGCGACGTCCTCCCCGACGACGGAGTGCGAGGTGCCACCGAGCGAGGCCACCAGCTGCTGCGAGCGCGAGATCCGGGTCTCGTCGGCGTTGCGCAGGCCGTCGGCGGCGATGACGTGCACGGCGAGCAGCTCCGAGCCGGCGGCGCGCTGGGCCAGCCGGGCTCCGCGGCGCAGCAGGGTCTCGCTCTCGGCGCCGCCGGTGACCGCGACGACGATCCGCTCCTTGGTGGGCCACGGGTGGTCGATGTCGTGCGCGCGGCGGTAGTCGCCGAGCGCGTCGTCGACCCGGTCGGCCAGCCAGAGCAGGGCCAGCTCGCGCAGGGCGGTGAGGTTGCCGACCCGGAAGTAGGACGTCAGCGACGCGTCGACCCGGTCAGGGCGATAGATGTTGCCGTGGGCCATCCGCCGGCGCAGCGCCTCGGGCGACATGTCGACGAGCTGGATCTGGTCGGCGGTGCGGACGACCTCGTCGGGCACGGTCTCGCGCTGGCGGACGCCGGTGATCCGCTCGACCTCGTCGTTGAGCGACTCGAGGTGCTGGATGTTGATGGTCGTGATGACGTCGATGCCGGCGTCGCGGAGCTCCTCGACGTCGGCGGCCCGCTTGGCGTGCCGGCTGCCCGGCACGTTGGTGTGGGCGAGCTCGTCGACGAGGACGACGGCCGGCGCGCGGGCCAGGATCGCGTCGGTGTCCATCTCGGTGAGGGTCGTGCCGCGGTGGTCGACCGTCCGCCGCGGCACCACCTCGAGCCCCTCGACCATCTCGGCGGTGTGGGCCCGGTCGTGGGTCTCGACGTAGCCGACCACCACGTCGGTGCCGCGGTCGGCGCGTCGCCGCGCCTCACCGAGCATCGCGTAGGTCTTGCCCACGCCCGGCGACGCGCCGAGGTAGACCGTCAACCGGCCGCGACGGTCCTTCATGGGATCAGTCTCGCGCAGCCTGGGTGACGGCGATGTTGAGCGCCAGCACGTCGACCCGCGGCTCGCCCAGCACGCCGAGGGTGCGGCCGTCGGTGTGCTCGTCGACGAGGCGTCGTACGACGTCCTCGGTGAGGCCGTTCGCCGCCGCCACGCGCGGCACCTGGAGGGCGGCGTAGGCCTCCGAGACGTGCGGGTCGAGGCCCGAGCCCGACGCGGTGACGGCGTCCGGAGGCACCTCGCCGGTCGACACGCCCTCGCGCTCGGCGATCTCGGCCTGCCGCTCCTTGACGGCCGCGACCAGGTCGGGGCTCTCGGGACCGTAGTTGGAGCCGTAGGTCGCCAGCGTGTCGTAGCCGTCGCCGGCCGCGGACGGCCGCGGCTGGAAGAGGCCCGGGTCGTCGACGAGCTGGCCCAGGAGGCTCGAGCCGACGGCCTCGTCGGGGTCGGTCGTGTGCGCGCCGGTCGCGGTGACGAGCGAGCCGTCCGCGCGCCAGGGCAGCGCGACCTGGGCCACGCCGGTGACGAGGAGCGGATAGGCCACGCCGAGCACGAGCGTCGCCACCACCATCACCCGCAGCCCGGCGAGGCTGAAGCGGAACAGTGCGTAGAGGTCCTTCATGACGTGGCTCCTAGAGACCGGGGAGGTGCGAGATGACGAGGTCGAGCAGCTTGATGCCGACGAACGGCGCGACCAGGCCGCCGACGCCGTAGAGCAGGAGGTTGCGCTGGAGCAGCGCACTGGCCGACGCGGGCCGGTAGGCGACGCCGCGCAGCGCGAGCGGGATGAGCGCGATGATCACCAGCGCGTTGAAGACGACCGCGGAGAGGATCGCCGAGTCGGGGTCGAGGCGCATGACGTTGAGGACGTCGAGGTCCGGGAACGCGACGACGAACATGGCGGGCAGGATCGCGAAGTACTTCGCGACGTCGTTGGCCACCGAGAACGTGGTGAGCGCGCCGCGGGTGATGAGCAGCTGCTTGCCGATCTCGACGACGTCGATGAGCTTGGTCGGGTCGGAGTCGAGGTCGACCATGTTGCCGGCCTCCTTGGCCGCGGTCGTGCCGGTGTTCATCGCGACGCCGACGTCGGCCTGGGCCAGCGCGGGGGCGTCGTTGGTGCCGTCGCCGCACATCGCGACCATCCGGCCGCCCTCCTGCTCCTTGCGGATGAGGGCGAGCTTGTCCTCGGGCGTGGCCTCGGCGAGCACGTCGTCGACGCCGGCCTCCGCCGCGATGGCGGCCGCGGTGACCTTGTTGTCGCCGGTGATCATCACGGTGCGGATCCCCATCGCCCGCAGCTCCTCGAACCGCTCACGAATGCCGTCCTTGACGACGTCCTTGAGGTGGATGACGCCGAGGAGCCGGCTCTGCCCGTCGACCCGCTCGGCCACGACCAGCGGCGTGCCGCCGCTCGCGCTGATCCGCTCGACGACCGCGTCGAGCTCGGCGCTCGAGCCGCCGGCCCACGCCGCGACGGAGCCAGCGGCGCCCTTGCGGACCTCGCGGCCCCCGACGTCGATGCCGCTCATCCGCGTGGTCGCCGAGAACGCGACGTACGTCGCCCCGGCGGGTGCCGCGGCCGCGCCACCGACGAGCGCCAGGATCGACCGCCCCTCGGGCGTCTCGTCGGCTAGCGACGACAGCACGGCCGCCTCGGCGAGCTCCTCGTCGGTGACCCCGGCGACCGCGACCAGCTCGGCGGCCTGCCGGTTGCCGTGGGTGATGGTGCCGGTCTTGTCGAGCAGCAGCACGTCGACGTCGCCGGCGGCCTCGACGGCCCGGCCCGACATGGCGAGGACGTTGCGCCGGACGAGCCGGTCCATGCCGGCGATGCCGATGGCCGAGAGCAGTGCTCCGATCGTGGTCGGGATCAGGCAGACCAGGAGCGCCACCAGCACGAGCACGTCCTGGTGGGCGTCGCTGTAGTCCGCGACGAAGTAGAGGCTCGCGCAGACGACGGTGAAGATCGCGGTCAGCGAGGTCAGCAGCACGTTGAGCGCGAGCTCGTTGGGGGTGCGCTGCCGCTCGGAGCCCTCGACCAGGGCGATCATCCGGTCGACGAACGACTGGCCCGGGTCGGAGGTGATGCGTACGACGATCCGGTCCGACAGCACGATCGTGCCGCCGGTGACGGCGCTCCGGTCGCCACCGGACTCGCGGATCACCGGGGCCGACTCGCCGGTCACGGCCGACTCGTCGACCGACGCGACACCCTCGACGACGTCGCCGTCGCCCGGGATCCGCTCGCCGGCCTCGACCACGACGACGTCGCCGGCCCGCAGCGCGGTCGAGGGGACGGGCTCGAGGCCACCCGACGGCGTACGACGCCGCGCCGGCGTCTCGGTCTGCAGCTCGCGCAGGCTCGCCGCCTGCGCCTTGCCGCGGCCCTCGGCGACCGACTCGGCCAGGGTGCCGAAGACGACCGTCAGCCAGAGCCACACCGTGACGGCCCAGCCGAAGACGCTCGGGTCGAGCACCGACAGCACGGTGGTCGCGACGGCGCCGAGCTCGACGACGAGCATCACGGGGGTGGCGAGGAGCTCGCGCGGGTCGAGCTTGCGCAGCGCGCCGGGCAGCGCCTCGGTGAGCTGGGCGGGGGTGAGGACGGCGCTGCGGGCGGTGCTGGTGGTGGTGCTGGTGGTGGTGCTCATGACAGGGACTCCACGATCGGGCCGAGGGCGAGGACCGGCACGTAGGTCAGACCGACCACGACCAGGGCGACGCCCGCGAGCAGGAGGACGAACAACGGCTGGTGGGTGGGCAGCGTGCCGGCGCCGGCGGGCCGCCTGGTCTGGGCGCCGAACCGGCCGGCGAGGCCGAGCACGAGGACCATCGGCAGGAAGCGGCCGAAGAGCATGCAGAGCCCGAGGAGCGTGTTCCAGAACGGGGTGCCCGAGGTCAGGCCGCCGAAGCCGGAGCCGTTGTTGTTGGAGGCCGACGTGACGGCGTACACCGCCTCGGAGAGGCCGTGCGGCCCGCTCTCCTGCAGGCCGGCGAGCCCGTCGGACGCGGTCAGGGCGACCGCGCTGCCGACCAGGACGAGCACCGGGGTGGTGAGCACGTAGAGGGCGACGAGGACGATCTCGCGCTGGCCGATCTTCTTGCCGAGGTACTCCGGGGTGCGGCCGACCATCAGGCCGCTGAGGAAGACGGTGACGACCGCGAGCATCAACATGCCGTAGAGGCCGGAGCCCACGCCGCCGGGCGAGATCTCGCCGAGCATCATGTTGAACATCGCGACACCACCGCCGGGCGCCGTGAGCGAGTCGTGCATGCCGTTGACGGCACCGGTCGACGTACCGGTGGTGACGGCGGCGAAGAGCGCGGTGCCGGCCGTGCCGAACCGCTGCTCCTTGCCCTCCATCGCGCCGCCGGCGAGCTCGGGGGCCGTGCCGGGCCCGGCCATCTCCGCCCAGGTGAGGAGGCTGATCGAGACGAGCAGCAGCAGGGCCATCACGGTCAGGACGGCGGCGCCCTGGCGGCGGTCACCGACGATGATGCCGAAGGCCCACGCCATGGCGAACGGGATGAGCAGCATCAGGTAGATCTCGAACAGGTTCGACAGCGGGGTGGGGTTCTCGAACGGGTGGGCGGAGTTGACGTTGTAGAAGCCGCCGCCGTTGGTGCCGAGCTCCTTGATCGCCTCCATGCTGCCGACCGGGCCACCGGTGATCGGCTGGGTGCCGCCGGTCAGCGTGGTCACGTCGTGCGGGTCGAGGAGGTTCTGGACCGCGCCCATCACGACGAGCAGCAGGGCCGCGACGAACGCGATCGGCAGCAGCACCCGGACGACGACGCGCACGAGGTCGGCCCAGAAGTTCCCGACCCGGCGCGAGCCGTCGTTGCGAGCGAGCGCGCGGGCGAACGCCGCCGCGACCGCCATGCCGACGGCGGCGGACAGGAACTGCTGCACGGTCAGGCCCGACATCTGCATCAGGTGGCCGAGCGCGGCCTCGCCGGAGTACCACTGCCAGTTGGTGTTGGTGACGAAGGAGACCGCGACGTTCCAGGCGCCGTCGGCCGGCAGCGCGGGGAAGCCCAGCGAGAGCGGCAGGTGCTGCTGGAGCCGCCCGAGTGCGAAGAGGACGAGCACGCCGACGAGCGAGAAGCCCAGCACGGTGGTGGCGTAGGCCCGCCAGGTCTGGTCGGCGTCGGGGTCGACGCGCAGTACCCGGTAGGTCACCCGCTCGACGCCGAGGTGCTTGTCCGAGGTGTAGAGGTGGGCGAGGAACCGCCCGAGGAAGGGGACGGTCAGCGCGAGCAGCGCGACGAGGGCGAGCAGCTGGCCCAGGGCCGGCGCGAGCGCGCTCACGCGTCACCCCCGCGGTCGAGGAGGCCGACCAGCAGGGCCAGCAGAGCAAAGGCCACGACGGTGGTCAGCAGGTAGAGGACATCGGTCACGGGTCCATCGGACCCCCGCCCCGGGGGTCCGCCCGACGGTCTTGACGGTTCCTTGACGGTCAGGGGGCTGTTCCTGACGGAACCCGGGCGGGGGTCCGTCAGGTCGCGAGGAACTGCCGCAGCGCCGCGATCGTCTCGGCCGGGGCCTCCTCGGGCAGGAAGTGGCCGCCGGGGAGGGCCTGGCCGCTCACCAGGTCGTCGCGCTCGGCGTACTCCCGCCAGACGGTGAGGGGCTCGTAGGCCAGGCCCACGAACCCGGCGTCGCCCCACAGCACCAGCAGCGGGCAGCCGACGCGGCGGCCGGCGGCCCAGGCGGCCTCGTCGTCGGCGAGGTCGATGGTGGCGCCGGCGCGGTAGTCCTCGGTCGAGCCCCGGATCGACTCGGTGTCGAAGCAGGCGACGTAGTCGGCGACGGCCTCCTCGGCGAAGACCGCGCCGGGGCCCGACCACTGCTCGAGCTTGCGGCGCAGGTAGTAGTCGGGTGCGCCGCCGATGAGCACCTCGGGCAGGTCGCCCTCCTGGGCCAGGAAGAACCAGTGGTCGTAGACGCGGGCCAGCACCAGGTCGACGTGGCCGAGGACGTGGCGGGTCGGCACGATGTCGACCAGCGCCGCGCGGGTCACCGCCTCGGGGTGGTCGAGGCAGAGCCGGTGCGCCACCCGGGCGCCGCGGTCGTGGGCGACGACGGCGTACTTCTCGTGGCCGAGGGCGCGCATCAGGCCGGCCTGGTCGGCGGCCATCGCCCTCTTGCCGTACGACGCGTGGTCGGCCGTCGAGGCCGGCCGGTCGGAGCGGCCGTAGCCGCGCAGGTCGGCGGCCACGACCGTGTGGGTCTCGGCCAGCGCGGGCGCGACCTCGTGCCACATCGCCGAGGTCTGCGGATAGCCGTGGAGCAGCAGCACCGGCGGGCCGCTGCCGCCGACCCGCGCGTGGATCCGGACGCCGTCGACGTCGACGTCACCGCTCTCGAAGCCCTCGAACATGGTCGTCCTCTCCCTCGTCAGCCCTTCATGAGCTCGGCGCCCATAGCCGCGATGACGGCCTCGAGGCCCTTGACCGGCCGCACCATCACCGTGAACGACGTGAGCCGCCCGTCGCCGCCCCACCGCAGCATGTCGACGCCGTGCACGACCTTGCCGTCGACCTGGCACTCGAACTCCAGCACGGCCGAGCCCCCGTCGTCACCCCCGGCGTACCACTCGTCGAGGTAGCGCAGCGTCGGGCCGAGCACGACCATCGCGGCCCGGAGGTAGGCGGTCGTGACCGCCTTGCCCTCCTGGGGCGTGTGCACGGCCGGCGAGCGGAAGACGCAGTCGTCGGCGAGCAGGGCGTCGAGGCCGGCGGGGTCGCGGGTGCGGGCGATCTCGTGCCAGGCGAGCACGGGCGAGGGTGTCGTCATGAGGTCAGTCAACCGCTCCAGACAACCCCCTGGCTCCTGGTGCGTCTCACAGGCATGACCACGACCACGGAACTCCCCGGCCGGGCGGGGCGTCACCTGACCGCCGACGACCTGGCCGAGCTCTACGCCGCCCACCGGCTGTCGCTCGTGCGCCTGGCGATCCTCCTCGTCGACGACCAGGCCTCGGCCGAGGACGTCGTCCAGGACGCCTTCGCGACGATGGCCTCCCGCCTCCACAAGCTGCGCGACCCGCACGCCGCGCTGGGCTACCTGCGCACGTCGGTCGTCAACGGCTCGCGCTCGGCGCTGCGCCGACGTCGTACGGCGCGGGCCTACGTGCCGCCCGCCGAGGCCGAGCCACCCGGGCCCGACGACCGGGTCGTCCTCGCCGAGGAGCACCGCGAGGTCCTCGCCGGACTCGAGCGGCTCGCCCCCCGGCAGCGCGAGGTCCTCGTGCTGCGTTACTGGTCCGGCCTCTCCGAGGCCGAGATCGCCGAGGCCTGCGGGATCTCCCGCGGCTCGGTCAAGTCCACCGCCTCCCGCGCGCTCGACGCGCTGGAGCAGATCCTCAAGGGAGAGGGCCGATGAACGACCTCGAGACCCGCCTCAGCGAGGCGCTCCGCGCCCGCACCGACCTCGTCGAGCCGCAGCACCTGAGCCCGGCCTCGCCGCCGGCCGTCGTCGTACCGCTGCACCGGCGCCGGGCCGCCGTCCTCACCGGGGCTGCCGCGGCGGCCGTCGCGGTGGCTGCCGCGGTGGTCGCGCTCTCGCTCGCCGACGACGACGGTGACGCCGCTCCCTACCAGCCGGCGACCTCCTCGACCGCCACCGAGGCGCCGCCGAGCCCCGCCCCGACGACGTCGCCCGAGCCCGTCGACCTCAGCGGCCTGCTGCCCGAGGACGACCCGGCCTACGTCGACGCGGGCACCCCGGTGGACTACGACGACGGCTCGACCGCCGTGGTCGAGGGCAGCACCCTGACCGTCACGAACGGTGACGACGTACGCACCCTCGAGGTGCCGGCCGGCAGCGGTCTCTCGCCGCTGCAGGTGCAGCTCGGCCAGGCCGGCGTCGGCTACCGCCTCTTCGCGACCGATGGCGGCGAGTCCGGGGTCGAGACCCTCGCGGTGCCCGACGCCGCCGGTGGGCTGACCGCGGCCGAACCCGCCGACGTCACCCCCGTGCCCTACGGCTTCGGGTTCAGCGAGGGGATCGGTGGCTACCTCACCTTCACCACCGGCGGCGGGGCCGGCCTCTACACCCGCGTGCTCGAGGGGGACCCGAACGACAACCGGTTCCGGGTCTACCGCTGGGAGGTCACCGGCCCCGGTGAGGGCGGCGGTGCCGACCAGCCCGTCCCCACGCTCGTGGCTTCCGAGGTCGGGGTCGGCTGCTACGACTTCACCGCGGTGCCCGAGACCGTCAAGGCCTGCTGACGCATCCTCCTAGGGTCGGGGCATGAGCGACGAGCGCGTCGAGCGCTGGGAACGACGGTCCGAGATCCCTCTCCTGCTCCTGGCGGTCGCGTTCCTGGCGGCCTACGCCTGGCCGATCCTCGACCCGCGCCTCGACCCGACGATCGAGGACGGCCTCGCCGTCGCCTCCTGGTCGGTGTGGGCCGCCTTCGTCGTCGACTTCGTGGCCCGCCTCCACCTCGCCGACGACGCCCGCCGCTACGCCGTGCGCCACTGGTACGACGTCGCGCTGATCGTCCTGCCGATGCTCCGCCCGCTGCGGCTGCTGCGGCTCCTGGCGTTCGCGCGGATGCTCAACCGCTCGGCGCGCTCCAACCTGAGCGGTCGGGTCGGCACCTATGTCGGCGGTACGGCGGCCGCGTCCGTCGGGCTCGGCGCCCTCGCGGTCCTCGATGCCGAGCAGGGCCGCGCCGACGCGACCATCACGTCGTTCGGCGACGCTCTCTGGTGGGCGACGTGCACGGTGACGACGGTCGGCTGCGGCGACACCTATCCCGTCACCACCACCGGTCGCCTGGTCGGGGTCGTCCTCATGGTCGTCGGGGTGGCCGTCGTCGGCACGGTCACCGCGATCGTCGCCGCCTGGCTCGTCTCCGCCGTCGCCGAGCAGCCCGACGGCGCCACCCCCCGATAGTCCCGGGCGAAATGGCCCTTCAAGACCCGTCTCAGGGGCCATTTCGCCCGGGACTATCGGGTCGGGTCGGCCGGGATCGTCAGGAAGCCGCGCGCAGCGCGTGCCGGGACGCCTGGAGCACCGAGGTCGCGAGCGCGGCGCAGCACGGGATCGCGGGGTTGAGGGGGCGGGTCGTGGCCCGGGCCGTGTCCAGACGTTCGGCGGCGTCGAGCAGGCACCGGCCGCACCGCACGAACTCGCGGTCGAGACCCGGCCCGCCCACCCCGTCGGCGAGCTGGTGCAGCCGCTCCTCGCCGAAGCGCGCGACGAGCAGGAGCGCCTCGCGCCGCGACGCCGACACCCCGCCCTCCACCCGGCCGAGCAGCACGAGCCGCGCGAGGTCGTCGACCAGCCGCGAGGCGCGGGCGACGTCGCCGACGAGCAGGAGCTGCTGGGCCGCCGTACGCCGGTCGGCGGAGCCGACGATCGCGCGCCGGACCCGGTCCTCGGCGGCCCCGACCAGCGCGTGCCGGTGGGCGCCGTCGCGCAGCACGCGCCGCGCGGTCTCGCGGTCGTCGTCGAGCACCGCCCGGACGACGGTGCCGATCGAGGTGGCGACCGCGTCGAGCAGGTCGTGGTGGGGAGGGAGGGCGCGGGGGCCAGCGGCGAGGACGGTCATGACCCAGTCCTACGTCGACCGCGCCTTCCGGGTGACCGTCCCTGACGGAACCTTCACGCCGGGGCCGTCGATCCTGACGGTCCGGGCATGCCGATGTCCCCGCCGTTGTCGGCGGGGTGTCGGGGCGGGGTGGTCAGGGTTCTCGCCTGCGGTCGACGAGCAGGGTGTTGCCGGCGGGTGAGTGCCACACGTACACGCCGGGGGCGGGCATGTCGTAGGTCCAGGCGGAGAAGGTCTTGGCGCGGTGGTGTCCTCGGCACAGGCGGGCGATGTTGCCGGACTCGGTTGGGCCGCCGTCGTCGTAGGGCTGTCGGTGGTCGCGGTCGGTGCGGGTGCGGGTGCAGAACGGGAACACGCAGCGCCGGTCGCGGAGGTCGACCTGTTCGGCGATCGCGGTGCTCGGGACGTAGCCGTGGTGGGACAGGTTGGTGTTGAGGTCGATGACGGGCTTG
>NZ_JAURVJ010000167.1 GCF_030655615.1 Nocardioides sp. | reverse complement strand
CGAGCACATCGTCCGGTACCCCTCGGGGACTGGAACGAAAGGTTCCTGATGTCGCACCTCCCGAGCACGCCCCTGCGCCTCACGATCGGCGTCGTGGGCGCCGGTCGCGTCGGCGCCGTCCTGGCCGCCGCCCTGCGGACCGCCGGCCACGAGATCGTGGCGGCCGCCGGTGAGTCCGACGCCTCCCGCCGGCGCCTGGCCGACCTGCTGCCCGGCGTACCCGTCGACAAGCCGAGCGCCGTCGCGCGGGCCTGCGACCTGCTGCTGCTGACGGTGCCCGACGACATGCTCGGCAACGTGGTGCGCGTGCTCGCCGACAGCGGGGCGCTCCGCGAGGGCCAGTACGTCGTCCACACCAGCGGCCGGCACGGCCTCGCCGTCCTCGCGCCGGCGACCGCGGTCGGCGCCCGCCCGATCGCCCTGCACCCGGCGATGACGTTCTCGGGCACCTCGGTCGACCTCGACCGGCTGACGGGTTGCGTGTTCGGCCTGACCGCCGAGCCCGAGGAGCGCGAGCTCGCCGCCCAGCTCGTCAGCGACCTCGGCGGCCGGTGCCTGTGGGTGCCCGAGTCGCGCCGCGCGCTCTACCACGCGGGTCTGGCCCACGGCGCCAACCACCTCGTCACCCTGGTGACCGAGGCGATGGAGATCCTCGCCGCGGCCGGTGCCGACGACCCCGCCGCCACGCTCCGCCCGCTGCTCACCGCGGCCCTCGACAACGCTCTCGAGCACGGCGACGCCGCGCTGACCGGCCCGATCGTCCGCGGCGACATCGGCACCCTCCAGGCCCACCTCGACGGCATCCTCGCCGAGGCCCCGCAGACGCTGCCGTCCTACCTCGCGCTGGCCCGCGCCACCCTGAGCCGTGCGGTCACCGACGGCCGCCTGCTGCCGATCCGGGCGATGAAGATGAGCGAGGTGCTCGACGAGGCCGCCGCCGCTGCCCGGCCGGTCCGCTGGACCACCTGACCGTGGCGAGCCCCCGCCCGGCACCCCGCCTCGTCACCACCCGCTCCGAGCTCGCCGACGCGCTGACCGCGTCCCGGCGCGCGGGGGAGCGGGTCGGCTTCGTGCCGACGATGGGCGCCCTCCACGCGGGTCACGCGAGCCTGATGGACCGTGCCCGCGCCGAGGTCGGTGCCGGCCCGGTCGTCGTCTCGGTGTTCGTCAACCCGCTGCAGTTCGGCCCGGGCGAGGACCTCGACCGCTACCCGCGCACCCTCGACGCCGACCTCGAGGTCTGCGGGGAGCAGGGCGTCGACCTCGTCCTAGCCCCCGCGGTCGACGAGGTCTATCCCGCCTGGCCGCCTGCGGTCACCGTCGACCCCGGCCCGCTCGGGTCGGTCCTCGACGGCGCGAGTCGTCCGGGCCACTTCGCCGGGGTGCTCACGGTCGTCGCCAAGCTGTTCGGCCTGGTGCGTCCCGACGTCGCCGTGTTCGGCCAGAAGGACTACCAGCAGCTCGTGCTCATCCGCCGGATGTCCGCCGACCTGTGCCTGGGCGTCGACGTCGTGGGCGCGGAGACCGTCCGCGAGCCCGACGGGCTGGCCCTGTCCAGCCGCAACCGCTACCTCGACGCCGAGCAGCGCCAGGCCGCGCTCGCCCTGAGCCGCGCGCTCCGTGCCGCGGCCGAGGCGTCGTCGTACGGCGTGGCTGCGGCGCTCGACTCCGCCCGGGCCGAGCTGCGCGCGGCACCGGGCGTCGACCTCGACTACCTCGAGATCACGCTGCCCGACCTCTCGCCGGTGCCGGACGAGCCCGCGCCCGGCACCGAGGCACGCGCTCTCGTCGCTGGTCGGGTCGGCAGCACGCGGCTCATCGACAACGTGCCGCTGACCCTCTCCTCGTCTCCCGGACTAGCCTGAGCGGATGCCCACCGCCGTACGCCGTGTCCCGGGCCGGCTGACCGCCCCTGAGCCCGGCTGGACCACGCAGGCCGACGTCGTCATCGTCGGCTCCGGGATCGCCGGCCTCACCGCCGCGCTCCGCCTGCGCGCCGCCGGGGTCGACAAGGTCCTCGTCGTCACCAAGGACCGGCTGGCCGCCGGATCGACCCAGTGGGCCCAGGGCGGCATCGCCGCCGCCCTCGGTCCGGGCGACACCCCTGAGCAGCACGCCGTCGACACCCTCGTCGCGGGGGCCGGTGCGTGCGACGCCGAGGCGGTGCGGGTGCTCGTCGACGAGGGACCCGAGGCGGTCCGCGAGCTGATCGCGCTCGGCGCGGTCTTCGACCACGACGCCGACGGCGAGATCTCGCTGACCCGCGAGGGCGGCCACCACCGCGACCGGATCGCCCACGCGGGCGGCGACGCGACCGGTGCCGAGATCCAGCGGGCCCTGATCGCCGCGGTCGGTGCGGCCCCCGAGATCGAGGTCATCAAGCGGGCCCTGGCCGTCGACCTGCTGCTCGACGCCGACGGTGGCGTCGCGGGCCTGACCCTCCACGTGATGGGCGAGGGGCAGCGCGACGGCGTCGGCGCCGTCCACTGCCGGGCGGTCATCCTCGCCAGCGGCGGCCTCGGCCAGGTGTTCAGCCAGACCACCAACCCGTCGGTCTCGACCGGCGACGGCATGGCCCTGGCGCTGCGCGCCGGCGCGACGCTGCGCGACCTCGAGTTCGTCCAGTTCCACCCGACGGTCATGTACCTCGGTCCCGACTCCCACGGCCAGCAGCCCCTCATATCCGAGGCGGTGCGCGGCGAGGGCGCCTTCCTCGTCGACTTCGAGGGCGAGCGGTTCATGCAGGGCGTCCACGAGCTCGCCGACCTCGCCCCGCGTGACGTGGTCGCCAAGGCGATCATGCGGCGGATGCTCGACACCGGCCACCCGCACATGTGGCTCGACGCCCGCCACCTCGGAGCGCCGTTCTGGGAGCGGCGCTTCCCGACCATCCTGGCGACCGCCCGCGCCCACGGCGTCGACCCGGTCACCCAGCTCATCCCGGTCGCGCCCGCCTGCCACTACGCCTCGGGCGGCGTGCGCACCGACCTTCTCGGCCGCACCGACGTCCCCGGGCTCTACGCCACCGGCGAGGTGGCCTGCTCCGGCGTCCACGGCGCCAACCGGCTCGCCTCCAACTCGCTGCTGGAGGGCCTCGTCTTCTCGCGCCGGATCGCCCAGGTGCTGCCGGGCGAGCTCCGGCCGTGGAGCGAGCCGGCCACCGACCCCCGGACCGCCGGCCTCGTGTCCGGCGAGGTTCGCGACGAGCTGCAGGAGGTGATGACCTCGCGCGTCGGCGTGCTCCGCGGTGCCGCCGGCCTGGCCGAGGCCTCCGCGGTCCTCGACAAGCTCGGCGGCCAGGGCTCGACCGTGGTCGACCTCGCGGCGTGGGAGACCACCAACCTGCTCACCATCTCGGCCGCGCTCACCGAGGCGGCCACCCTGCGCGAGGAGACCCGCGGCTCGCACTGGCGCGACGACTTCCCCGAGCGCGACGACGCGCGCTGGGCGGGACACGTCGACACCGTGATGAGCGACGGCGTCGCCGAGGTGAGGTTCCACCCGGCGCCCGCGACCGACGGCGGGCTGCACGCATGAGCTGGACGTCCTACGACGACCTCCCGGCCGCACTGGTCGCCGAGCTGGGCGACGCCGGGCTCGACCCGCGCGCCGTGCACGCGCTCGTGGTTGCGGCCCTCGAGGAGGACCTCCCCGGCGGAGCCGCCGACGCGACCAGCACCGCCACGATCGGCGACGACGCCCGCGCGGTCGGTGACTTCAACGCCCGCGAGCCCGGCGTCGTCGCCGGTCTCGGGGTCGCCGTGCTGGTCTTCCACACCGTCCTCGGTGACGACCTCGTCGTCGAGCACCGCGTCCCCGACGGCACCGTCGTCGCGCCCGGCGACTCGGTGCTGCGGGTGGCCGGCCCGACGCGCGGCCTGCTCACCGCCGAGCGCACCGCGCTCAACCTCGCCTGCCACCTCTCGGGCGTCGCCACCGCGACCTCGCACTGGGTCGCCGCGCTCGAGGGCAGCCGCGCCCGGGTCCTCGACACCCGCAAGACCCTGCCCGGGCTCCGCGCCCTGCAGAAGTACGCCGTCCGCTGCGGTGGGGGCGTCAACCACCGGTTCGGCCTCACCGACAAGGCGATGGTCAAGGACAACCACGTCATCGCCGCCGGGGGCGTCGTCCCCGCCTTCGAGGCCGTGCGCGCGGCCTACCCCGACCTCCCCGTCGAGGTCGAGGTCACCGACCTCGACCAGCTGCGCGCGCTGCTCGACGCCGGCTGCACCGAGATCCTGCTCGACAACATGGACGACGAGACGATGGCCGAGGCGGTCCGCATCACCGCGGCCTCGTCCACCGGCGCGAGCCTCGAGGCCTCCGGCGGGCTGACCCTCGACCGCGCCCGCGCGGTCGCCGCCACCGGTGTCGACTTCATCTCGGTCGGCGCGCTCACGCACTCGGTCGTCGTCTTCGACCTCGGCCTCGACCTGCAGGACCAGGAGTAACCCATGCCGCTGCTCGCGGTCGACGTCGGCAACGCCCACACCGTGCTCGGGCTGATCGACGCGAGCTCGGTGTCGGCCGACTGGCGGGTCTCGACCGACGAGCACCGCACGGCCGACGAGTGGGCGGTGCTATTCCGCGGACTTCTCGGTCGGCGCCTCGAGAGCATCGACGGGATTGTCGTCTGCTCGACCGTTCCGGCGGTCACCCAGGCCGGTCGTGACATGTTGTCGCGGCATTTCGGCGACGTCCCCCACCTGGTCGTCGGACCCGGCGTCCGCACCGGCATTCCGGTGCTCATGGACAACCCCCGCGAGGTGGGGACCGATCGCATCGTCAATTCGTTGGCGGCGGCAACCGGTTACGGCGGTCCGGCCATCGTCGTCGACTTTGGCGGGACCGCCACGACTTTCGACGTGGTGAATGCGGCGGGGCACTACGTCGGGGGCTGCATCAGCCCCGGAATCGAGATCTCCCTCGAGGCGCTCGGGCGCCGCGGCGCGCAGCTGCGACAGGTCGAGCTGGTCCGTCCGCGCTCGGTCATCGCCAAGAACACCGTCGAGGCCCTGCAGTCCGGCCTGGTGTTCGGCGTCGCCGCCCAGGTCGAGGGCCTCGTCGAGCGGATGATCGAGGAGCTCGACGTCGACCCCGAGACCGTCTCGGTGATTGCGACCGGATATCTCGCGCCGCTCGTCATCGACGAATGCGACTGCTTCACCGATGTGGACCCCTGGCTGACGCTGAAAGGCCTCGAGCTGGTCTTTCATCGAAATGGGTGAAACACAATGTCTCGGTAATTCGCTTCGTCGATTAGGTGTGCCATAGTGGGATATCCCGAGATTCCCCACACTCAACATCGAAGGACTTAGAAATGGCACAAAAGGTCAACATCGTTCTCGTGGACGACCTCGACGGGACCGAGGCGGAGGAGACCGTGGCTTTCGGTCTCGACGGCACTTCCTACGAGATCGACCTCAACACCAAGAACGCAAAGGCATTGCGCGAGTCGCTCGCCGGATATGTCGGATATGCCCGCAAGGTCCCGACCTCGCGTCGCACCGGCGGCACCCGCAAGACCGCCGCCGCGGCCACCAACGGCGGCACCAGCGCCGCCGAGATCCGCGAGTGGGCCCGCTCCAACGGCTACGAGGTCCCCGAGCGCGGCCGCATCCCCGGCAACGTGCGCGAGGCGTTCGAAGCCGCCAGCTGACACCCACGACGGCCACCCGAGCCCACCCGCGACCGTTCCAGGTCGCGGGTGGTCTTGTTCGCTCTCAGCGGACTCCGTTGGGGTGTTCCACGGAACGCGTAGGCTGGCCGAGGGGTTAGACCTCCCGTACCCCTCTCTCCACCCAGGAGTGGGCGGGACCCCACAGGACTTTCGAGGAGTTGCGCATGTTCGAGCGGTTCACAGACCGAGCTCGCCGGGTGGTCGTGCTGGCCCAGGAAGAGGCCCGCATGCTCTCCCACAACTACATCGGGACCGAGCACATCCTGCTCGGCCTCATCCACGAGGGAGAGGGCGTCGCCGCCAAGGCGCTCGAGAGCCTCGACATCTCGCTCGAGGCCGTGCGCGCGCAGGTCGAGGAGATCATCGGGCAGGGCCAGCAGGCGCCGTCCGGTCACATCCCCTTCACCCCGCGGGCCAAGAAGGTCCTCGAGCTGTCGCTGCGCGAGGCGCTGCAGCTCGGCCACTCCTACATCGGCACCGAGCACATCCTGCTCGGCCTGATCCGCGAGGGCGAGGGCGTCGCAGCCCAGGTGCTGCAGAAGCTCGGCGCCGACCTCAACCGGGTCCGCCAGCAGGTCATCCAGCTGCTCTCGGGCTTCCAGGGCAAGGAGTCGACCGCCGCGGCCGCCGCGCAGTCGAGCGGCGGCGACGCGCCGTCGTCCTCGCTCGTGCTCGACCAGTTCGGCCGCAACCTCACCCAGGACGCCCGCGAGGGCAAGCTCGACCCCGTGATCGGTCGCGAGACCGAGATCGAGCGGGTCATGCAGATCCTGTCGCGCCGCACGAAGAACAACCCCGTCCTCATCGGTGAGCCGGGCGTCGGCAAGACGACGATCGTCGAGGGCCTGGCCCAGGACATCGTCAAGGGCAACGTGCCCGAGACGCTCAAGGACAAGCAGATCTACACCCTCGACCTCGGCGCGCTCGTGGCCGGCAGCCGCTACCGCGGCGACTTCGAGGAGCGCCTCAAGAAGGTGCTCAAGGAGATCCGCACCCGCGGCGACATCGTGCTGTTCATCGACGAGATCCACACCCTCGTCGGGGCCGGTGCGGCCGAGGGCGCGATCGACGCCGCCAGCATCCTCAAGCCGATGCTGGCCCGGGGCGAGCTGCAGACGATCGGTGCGACGACCCTCGACGAGTACCGCAAGTACCTCGAGAAGGACGCCGCCCTCGAGCGCCGCTTCCAGCCGATCCAGGTCGCCGAGCCGTCGATCGCCCACACGATCGAGATGCTCAAGGGGCTGCGCGACCGCTACGAGGCCCACCACCGCGTCACGATCACCGACGAGGCCCTGGTCTCGGCGGCGACGCTGGCCGACCGCTACATCTCCGACCGGTTCCTGCCCGACAAGGCCATCGACCTCATCGACGAGGCCGGCTCGCGGCTGCGCATCCGCCGGATGACGGCGCCCGCCGACCTGCGTGAGTACGACGACAAGATCGCCGAGGTCCGCTCCCGCAAGGAGGGCGCCATCGACGGCCAGGACTTCGAGGCCGCGGCGCGCCTGCGCGACGAGGAGAAGCAGCTCATGCTGCGCAAGTCCGAGCGCGAGAAGCAGTGGCGCGCGGGCGACATGGACGAGGTCGCCGAGGTCGACGAGGAGCTCATCGCCGAGGTCCTCGCCGTCGCGACCGGCATCCCGATCGTCAAGCTCTCCGAGGAGGAGTCGACCCGACTGCTCAACATGGAGGACGAGCTGCACAAGCGCGTCATCGGGCAGGACGAGGCCGTCAAGGCCATCTCCCGCGCGATCCGTCGCACGCGTGCCGGGCTCAAGGACCCCAAGCGCCCCGGCGGCTCGTTCATCTTCGCCGGCCCCTCCGGTGTCGGCAAGACCTGGCTGTCCAAGACGCTCGCCGACTTCCTGTTCGGCGACGAGGACTCCCTGATCCAGCTCGACATGTCGGAGTTCTCCGAGAAGCACACCGTCTCGCGGCTCTTCGGCTCGCCTCCCGGTTACGTCGGCTACGAGGAGGGCGGCCAGCTCACCGAGAAGGTGCGCCGCAAGCCGTTCTCGGTGGTGCTGTTCGACGAGGTCGAGAAGGCCCACCCCGACATCTTCAACTCGCTGCTGCAGATCCTCGAGGAAGGTCGCCTGACCGACTCGCAGGGCCGGGTCGTCGACTTCAAGAACACCGTCATCATCATGACGACCAACCTCGGCACCCGCGACATCAACAAGTCGATCCACCTGGGCTTCAACCAGAGCGGTGACGCGGCCGGCTCCTACGAGCGGATGAAGAAC
>NZ_JAURVJ010000165.1 GCF_030655615.1 Nocardioides sp. | reverse complement strand
AGCCGAGGTCGCGGGCGATCGACAACTTTCGGACCATCGAGCGCCCAACCTAGCCGACCTTGCGGTTGAGGGCGACCGCCGCGTCGAGCACCTGCTCGACGCGGTGCACGTGGGAGGCGAAGCAGGCCACGATGATGCGTTGGGTCGACTCGCGGAAGACCTGGTCGATCACGGGCGTGATCGACTTCTCGGCCGGCGTGAAGCCGGGCGTCTCGGCGTTGGTGGAGTCGGTGAGGAAGAGGTCGACGCCCTCCTCCCCCAGCCGCGCGAAGGCCCGCAGGTCGGTGATCCGGCCGTCGAGCGGCAGCTGGTCCATCTTGAAGTCACCGGTGTGGAGCACCAGCGCGGTCCCGGTGCGGATCGCGACGGCGAGGGCGTCGGGGATCGAGTGGTTGACCGCGATGAACTCGAGCTCGTAGGGCCCGAAGATGAGCCGGTCGCCGGCCTTGACCTTGTGGTGCACGGTCTGGCGGAGGCGGTGCTCCTTGAGCTTGCTGTCGAGCAGCGCGAGGGTGAGCTCGGAGCCGACGAGCGGGATGTCCTGGCGCTCGCGCAGCAGGTAGGGCGTGGCGCCGATGTGGTCCTCGTGGCCGTGGGTCAGCACGAGGGCCTCGACGTCGCCGAGGCGGTCGCGGATCGGGCCGAAGTCGGGGAGGATCAGGTCGACGCCGGGCTGGTGGTCCTCGGGGAAGAGCACGCCGCAGTCGACGATGAGCAGCCGGCCGTCGTAGTCGAAGACCGTCATGTTGCGGCCGACCTCGCCCAGCCCGCCGAGCGGGATGACGCGCAACCCGCCCTTCGGCAGCTTGGGCGGAGCGGTCAGCTCGGGATGCGGGTGGCTCAAGGGGTTCCTAACGGTCAGAGGAGACCCGACGCGACCAGGCCGGCGCGCAGGTCGGCCACCTCGTCGTCGTCGAGGGCCGCGAGCGGGGAGCGCACGCGGCGGTTGTCGAGGACGCCGAGCAGCTCGAGTCCTGCCTTGGCGGTGGTGGCGCCGTAGTTGGGGGTGCCCATGACCGCGTCGATCGCGGGCAGGAGCCGGACGTAGATCTCGCGGGCGCGCACCGGGTCGCCAGCGGTGAACGCGTCGTGCATCGCGCGCAGCTGGTCGCCGCACACGTGGCCGAGGACCGACACGAAGCCGACGGCACCGTGCGCCAGCCAGGCCAGGTTGAGGATGTCGTCGCCGGAGTAGAGGGCGAAGCCGAGGTCGATGAGGCGGCTGCCCCGCGGGAGGTCGCCCACGGCGTCCTTGACGGCCACGACCTCCTCCCAGCCGGCCATCTCGTCGTAGGACGAGAGGGCGAGCTGGCTGCCGGTGCGGCCGGGGACGTCGTAGAGCATCACGGGGAGCTCGGCGGCGTCGACGACCTGGCGGAAGTGCTGCACGATGCCGCGCTGGCCGGGTTTGTTGTAGTAGGGCGTCACGAGCAGGACGCCGTCGGCACCGTTCTTGCGGGCCTGCTGGGCCAGCCAGATCGAGGTGCTGGTGTCGTTGGTGCCGACGCCGGCGACGAGCGTCACGTCGGGGCCGACCGCCTCGCGGACGGCGACGAGCGTCTCGCCGTCCTCCTCCTTGGTGGTCGTCGGGGACTCACCGGTGGTGCCGGAGACGACCAGGCCGTCGTGGCCGTGGTCGACGAGGTGGCGGGCGATGCGCTGGGTGGCGTCGAGGTCGACCGTGCCGTCGGGGCGGAAGGCCGTGGCCATCGCGGTGAGGACGGTGCCGAACGGCGCGGGCTGGTTCGCCGGTCGCGTCATGGGCCCAGGCTATCGGCAGCCGGGACGAGCTCGGCGGCCAGCAGGTCGAGGTGGTCGAGGTCGGCCAGGTCGAGCACCTGGAGGTAGACGCGCTCGGACCCGACGGCGGCGTAGCGGGCGAGCGACTCGACCGCCTGCTCCGGCGTGCCGGCGACCCCGTTGGCCAGCAGGTCGTCGGCGTCGCGCCCTGTGGCCTCGGCCCGGCGCCGGAACTCGGCCTCGTCGGCCCCCACGCACACCGTCAGCGCGTTGGACCAGCGCATGGTGGCCGGGTCGCGTCCGGCGTCCTCGCAGGCCCGGGTCACGCGCTGGATCTGGGTGACGGTCGTGTCGACGTCGGCGAACGGCAGGTTGAACTCGTCGGCGTAGGCGGCGGCGAGCGCCGGCGTACGGCGGGGTCCGGTGCCGCCGATGATCACCGGCGGCTTGGCCTGGGTCGGCTTGGGCAGGCCGGGGCTGTCGGTGACGGTGTAGTGGTCGCCCTCGAAGGTGAAGCCGCCCTCGGTCGCCCACAGGCCGGTGATGATCGCGAGCTGCTCCTCGAACCGGTCGAACCGCTCCCCCGTGGCCGGGAACGGGATGCCGTACTTCTGGTGCTCGGCGTCGAACCAACCGGCGCCGATGCCGAGCTCGACCCGCCCACCGCTCATCTGGTCGACGCCCGCCACGCTGATCGCCAGCGGGCCGGGGTGGCGGAAGGTCGCGCTCGTCATCAGCGTGCCGAGCCGGATCGTGGTGGTGTCGCGGGCCAGGCCGGCGAGGGTGATCCACGCGTCGCTCGGGCCGGGCAGGCCGTCAGTGCCCATCCCGAGGTAGTGGTCGGAGCGGAAGAACGCCCCGAAGCCCAGCTGCTCGGCGCGCAGCGCGACCGCGAGGAGGTCGTCGTAGGTGGCTCCCTGCTGGGGCTCGGTGAAGATGCGGAGGTCCATGCCTCCACCTTGCCAGGCGACCCGATCAACTAGCGTTCGGGCCGTGATGGCGATGGCGCGCGCGGGGTTCTGCTTCCTGGCGATGACCAAGACCGGCTCGACCGCCGTGGAGCGCGCGTTCCAGCGCCACGCCGAGCTCGTCGTACGCCGACCGCCCCGGATGAAGCACGCGACCGCCCGCACGTTCGACCGGGTGTTCGTGCCGGTGCTGGAGTTCTACGGGCACCCGCGCGAGAGCTATGAGCTCGTGTGCGTGGTGCGCGAGCCGGTCGACTGGGCGCACTCGTGGTGGCGCTACCGCGCCCGGCCGGGGTCGGAGGGCAGCCCGCAGCACACCGGCGGCGTGTCGTTCGACGAGTTCGCCGAGCGGATCGTGGCCGGCGAGGTCGACCTCGGCAGCTCGTCCAACTTCGTGCGGGTGCGCGCCGGGCGGCCTCCGGTCGAGCGGGTCTACCGCTACGAGCACCTCGACGTCGCGGCCGCGTGGATGGCGGGGCGGCTCGGGGTCGACGTACCGGCGATGGGGCAGGTCAACACCTCCCCGCCCGCCGCCGACCCGGTTGCGGCGTCGACCCGGCGGCTGCTAGAGGAGCACTATGCCCGGGACGTCGTGCTGCACGAGTCGGCTCTCTGAGGCTCGTCGCTAGAGGTCGGAGCGCTCGTACCAGACGCGGTCGTAGCCCTGGAAGTGCTCACGGTCGGACTCGGCCCACTTGCTCGGGTCGATGACCGGGAAGAGCACGTCGCCCTCGGGCTCGAGCGGGATCTCGCTGATGACGAGCTCGCTGGCCAGGCCGATCGCCTCGGCATAGACCTCCGCGCCACCCGCGACGATCACCTCGCCCTCGGGCAGCAGGGCGGCCTTGGCCAGGGCGTCGATGAGGCTGTGGACCACGACGACCTCGGGGTGGTCCGGGCTCCAGCTGCGGTCGCGGGTGAGCACGATCGTCGTACGACCGAGGAGGGGGCGTCCGATCGACTCGTAGGTCGTCCGCCCCATCACCAGGGCGTGGCCGAGGGTGAGCTTCTTGAACTCGGCCTGCTCGCCGGGGATCTTCCACGGGATGTCGGGACCGTGGCCGATGACGCGGTTGCGGGCGACGGCCGCGACCAGGAGGACCCGCTTCACGCGAGCAGGGCCGCGTCGGCGGAGGGGTCGACGCCGCGCAGCCGGTCACGCAGGGCGACTAGCTCGCCGACGGCGCCGACGAAGCGCTCGGTGCTCTCGCCGACCTGGAGGTCGTCGAAGTAGTGGTGGCGCATCGCGACCCGGGCGAGGTGGTGCTCGTCGACCTCGAGACGGCTGACGAGGAGCTCGGTGAGGTCGGCGACGTTGTGGACGTCGACGACGTCGGCGCAGCGGCTCACCGGCACCTCGCGGCGCAGCCGGTCGCCGTCGAGGTGGGGGTCGGTGAGCAGGATCGGGCGCTCGTTGCGGAGGTAGAGCCAGTCGAGCCCGACCGACGAGACGTCGGTGATCATCGCGTCGCACGCCGGCATCAGCGCGAGGATGTCGCCCGCGACGACCGCGAGGTGGCCGGCCGTGGGCTCGTCCTCCTGCGCCTGGGCGACGGCCGCGAGCACGTCGCGGTGCGCCTCGCGGATCGACGGCCGAAGGCTCGTCGTCACCTTGGGGTGCGGCTTGTAGACCAGGCGTACGTCGGGCACGGCCAGCACCGCGTCGACGATGCTCCGGCCCAGCACCTCGACCGACGTGTAGTCGTTGTAGTCGGCGTCGCCCTCCCACGTGGGGGCGTAGAGCACGGTCCGCCGGTCTGTCGGGGCGAGGGCGTCGGCCGCCCGCGAGTCGAGCTGGGGGCGCCCGATCCGCACCAGCCGCGACGCGTCGAACTCCATCAGTGCCGCCGTGTGCCGCTGCACCGCCGCCTCCCCCGCCACGAACACGCGGTCGTAGGCCTTGGCGTTGTTGCTGGCCATGCTCTGCTTGTCGCTCTCGCCGTGGTTGACGTGTGCGTGCAGCATCCGCCCGTCGACGAGCGACTGGAAGTTGGCCGGCGAGTTGTTGCAGTAGAGGACGACCTTGGCGTCGATCGTGTCGTAGAGCTCGGTCAGCTCGGGAAACGTCGGCGCCACCAGGATCGGCAACGTCGTCCGGGCGCCGAGGAGCTCGGCCGAGTCGGGGTCGCGCAGCACGAGGGCCACCGGGTGCTGCTGGTGGAGCCGTTCGAGCACCGGCAGCCACGGGATGATCTGGTAGGTGCGCGTGGGGTCGTCGGCGAAGTAGGCGACGACGGAGACCTCGGACACCTGCCGATCCTATCGGGGGGCGGCTCGACCCTCCATGACGGTGGTCGGGCGCCGCGGCTGACGCGTCTGACCCGGCTACACCCCACGGTGGTCGAGCCGCAGGGACGAAGTCTCTGCGCGTCGAGACCCCCGCAACCGATCCACCCATGACACCCCGGCGCCGCCTCGAACGCATCATCGAATTGTCGGTGGTCGCCTCTAGAATCAGACCATGCCCAGCACCCAGCGGACCACCACGAGTGCGAGCAGCGACCCGCTGCTCGAGTCGGTCCGCGGTGCCTGTCTCGACATCAGCAAGGTCGAGGTCAACAAGCTCAACGCCGTCCTCGACTGGGCTGCCGCCCACACCGCCGACGCCACCGAGACTGCCGAGCTTCATGACTGGAACGACGAACCACCCCTGCAGCTCGCCGGCACCGGAGCCCCTGTGGTCGCCGAGTACGCCGCCCTCGACCTCGCCCTGTCCATCGGCCGTTCCTCCGACAGCGGCCTGGCCTACCTGGGCAAGGCGTTGGAGCTGCGCTACCGGTTGCCGCGGATCTACGCCCGCGTGGTCAGGCTCGAGATTCCCGTCTGGCTCGCCTTCCGGGTCGCCGACCAGACCCGGCCGCTGCCCCTCGACGGCGCCTCCGCGGTCGATAAGGCTCTTGCCCCGTTCCTCCACTCCTGCGCGTTCACCCAGATCGACCGGGCTGTGGACGCCGCCCGCGACGAGCACGACCCTGAGGAGGCAGAACGCCGCCGCCATGCCGCAGCCGAAGGCAGGCACGCCGACGTCTACCTCGACGCCGCCTCCACCACCGGGACCGTCGAGATGTCCGCGACCCTCGACCTCGCCGACGCCGTCGACCTCGAAGCCGCCCTGAAGTCCGGCGCCCAGACCCTCGCCGACCTCGGCTCCACCGAAGCCCTCAACGTCCGCCGG
>NZ_JAURVJ010000163.1 GCF_030655615.1 Nocardioides sp. | reverse complement strand
TTCCCCGGCCGGCCGGGGGTTCCGACCGTTGTCAAGGGTTGCAACCCCTGACAGGGGACGGAATCCCCGGCCGGCCGGGGAATCCGCCACCGCCCCCGTCAACCCAGACTTGACGCCCACCTCACGGCTTGACGATCACCTTGACCGCGGTGGCGGCCTTGTCGACGACCCCGTTGCCGCCGTACGACACGAACATCGTCCGCGGGCCTCTGCCCAGGCCGGTCAGCAGCAGCTCGGCGGCGCCGTCGACGAGCGTGCCGCGCAGGACGTGGTCGCCGACCCGGGCCCACACGGTCCCGGTCGGTACGGCGACCCCGGGCGCGGTGACGCGGATCCGGGCGATCGCCCCCCGCTTGCGGCCGCCGGCGCGCAGCACGATCGTCGAGGTCGTGGTGACGACGCCGAAGTCGGCCGAGCGGGTCAGGCCCTTGTAGCGGTCGCGCGACACGGTGGCGCGGACGGTGATCCGGTGGCCGACGTCGGCGTCGCCCAGCGGGTACGTCGACGCGGTCGCCTCGGGCACGAGGACGCCGTCGCGTGCCCACTCGTAGGTCGCGGTGGCGTCGGCCGGGGTCCAGGTGCCGGGCGAGAAGGTCAGGCTCGAGCCGTGCCGGGCGGCGCCGGAGGCGTTGAACGGAGCGGTGAGCTCGACGGCGCCCTCGACGACCGGACCGACGTTGCCCGAGGCGTTGGAGACCGAGGTGTAGCCCGCGCGCTTGGTGACCTCGACGACCGAGATCGTCTTGCCGACGAGGGTCTCGTCGACGGTCAGCGACCTGCCGTTGCGGGCGGCGCCCAGCCACACGCCGTCGGCGCGCCAGCGGTAGACGGTCGACTCCGGCATCGGCGTCCACTGGCCCGGGACCACGGTGAGCACGGCGTCGACCTCGGGGGCCCCGGCCACACCGGGCTTGGCGCCGCGGACCGGGGTGCCGAGGGCGACGGCTGCGGTCGGCGTCGAGGTGGTGGTGGCGGCCGTGTAGCCGGTGAGCGTGCCGGTGCTGCGCAGCGACACCGTCTTGCCGGCGTCGGCGGCCGTGGGCGTGTAGGTGTTGGTGGTCGCGCCGGCGACCGCCGCTCCGCCGACCAGCCACTGCAGGGCCTGCGTGGTGCCGGCCGGGGTGAAGCGGCCGAGGTAGCCGCGCAACGGCACGCCGACCTGGGGCGTCCCCTCGATCCGCGGCGTCGCCGTCGCGGTGAGGGCCGGCGCCGTCTGCGCGCGGTCGACGAAGTGGATGAAGCCGCTGGGCCAGCCCGGCCCGTTCTTGTAGATGGTGCGCCAGTGGAAGTCGCCGGACCAGGAGTCCTCGGAGATCACGATCTCCGTCGACGAGACGACCCGCTCGATGTAGGCGACGTGGCCGCTCGAACCGGCGCCGCTCACCCCGGCCCGCCACCACGCGACGGCCCCCACGGCCGGCGTGGAGTCGGTGATGTCGTCCATCTGGACGCCCCAGTTGGTCGCGTTGCCGGAGCCGCTCCAAGGTCGCTCGTTGGGCATCCCCTTCTGCACCATCCGGTAGGCGACGTAGTTGGTGCAGTTGTGCCCGGCGTACATCCGCCAGTACATCGTCCGGTTGTGCGACGCGTAGCCCGCGTGGCTGTAGCCGGCGTTGTTGCAGGCCGTGTAGCCGGTGCAGAGGTAGGTCGACGTGGCGTCGGACGGTGGGGCGCCCGCCGGCATCGCGACGAGCGTGGCGGCGGTCAGGAGGGAGGCCAGGGAGCCGGTCACCAACGATCTGGATCGGCGTCGGCGTGGCGCGTTGACAGAGCGGGAGGGGGGAGGCACGGGGACCACTGTCAAGGACATCTGCAGTGTTTCGCAACAGCAACCCCATAATTCACAGCCGCCCCATTGTCACGTATTTGGAACTACAGGCGTGTCGTTCCGCGCGCCTAGTCACATCGGGCCATCTCGGCCTTCCGAACGGCACCGAAACCGGTCCCGAACTGTGACCGACCCCTCTCACCCGGGCGGTTGCCAACGGGATGCGACACTGGCGCGCATGCCTGGAACCAACCTGACCAGGGACGAGGCCGCCACCCGCGCCGCCCTCCTGGACGTCACGTCGTACTCCATCGACCTGGACCTCACGACCGGCGACACGACCTTCGGATCCACCACGACCCTCGCGTTCACGTGTCGTGAACCAGGGGCGTCGACGTTCGCCGACCTCGTCGACGCGACGGTCCACGAGGCGACGCTCAACGGCGTGGCGCTCGACGTGGCGTCGTACGCCGACAGTCGGCTGCCGCTGCCGGACCTGCAGGCCGACAACGTGCTCGTGGTGCGCGCGGACTGCACCTACTCCCACACCGGCGAGGGGCTGCACCGCTTCGTCGACCCCGTCGACGACCGCGTCTACCTCTACTCGCAGTTCGAGGTGCCCGACGCGCGCCGGGTGTTCACCACCTTCGAGCAGCCCGACCTCAAGAGCGTCTTCGACTTCCGCGTCACCGCCCCCGACCACTGGGTCGTGGTGTCCAACGCGCCGACGCCCGACCCCGAGGCCCTGGGCGACGGCAAGGCCGTGTGGACCTTCCCGACGACCAAGCGGATGTCGACCTACGTCACCGCGGTCGTCGCCGGCGAGTACCACGGCGTCTTCGACACCTTCCAGGGCGCGTACGGCGAGATCCCCCTCGGCCACTACTGCCGCCAGTCGCTCGTCGAGCACCTCGACCGCGAGGAGCTGGTCAAGATCACCCGGCAGAGCTTCGGGTTCTTCGAGGACAAGTTCGGGATGGCCTACCCGTTCGAGAAGTACGACCAGCTCTACGTGCCGGAGTACAACATGGGCGCGATGGAGAACGCCGGCTGCGTGACGCTGCGCGACGAGTACCTCCCCCGCTCGCGCCAGCCGCGCTCGTTCTACGAGTTCCGCTGCTCGGTGATCACCCACGAGATGGCGCACATGTGGTTCGGCGACCTCGTGACCATGAAGTGGTGGGACGACCTCTGGCTCAACGAGTCGTTCGCCGAGTGGGCCTGCTACTGGGCCGAGGCCGAGGCGACCGAGTTCACCGACGCGTGGACCGGCTTCGCCAACGCCCGCAAGCAGACCGGCTACCGCGCCGACCAGCTGCCGAGCACCCACCCGATCGCTGCCGACAACTTCGACCTCGAGGCGGTCGAGGTCAACTTCGACATGATCACCTACGCCAAGGGCGCCTCGGTGCTCAAGCAGCTGGTGGCCTGGGTCGGGCTCGACCCGTTCGTCGACGGCATCCGGCAGTACTTCGCCGACCACGCCTACGGCAACACCGAGTTCAGCGACCTGCTCGCCGCGCTCGAGCGGGCCTCCGGGCGCGAGCTCGGCTCGTGGGCCGAGGAGTGGCTGCAGACCGCCGGCGTCAACACGCTCACGCCCGAGTTCGAGCTGGACGCCGACGGCGCCTACAGCCGGCTCGTCGTCCGCCAGTCGGCCCACCCCTACCACCCGACGCTGCGGCGGCACCGCCTCGGCATCGGCCTCTACGACGAGGTCGACGGCCGGCTGGTCCGCCGTGACTACATCGAGGTCGACGTCGAGGGCGAGACCACCGAGATCAAGGAGGCCGTCGGCCAGCGCCAGCCCGACCTGCTGCTGCTCAACGACGGCGACCTCGCCTACGCCAAGATCCGCCTCGACGAGCGCTCGCTGGCCACCGCCGTCGGCGGCCTGTCCCTCCTCGACGACTCCCTCGCCCGGGCCCTGGTCTGGGGCGCCACGTGGGACATGACGCGCGACGCCGAGCTCGCCCCCACCGCCTTCGTCGAGCTGGTGCTGGGCAACATCGGTGCCGAGACCGACGCCTGGGGCATCTCCCGCATCCCGTCGTCCGCGGCGCAGTCCGTGGTGTCGTTCTCCGACCCCGCCGGTCGCGCCGACCTGCGCTGGCGCTGGCAGAGCGGGCTCCGCGAGCTCATCGACGGCGCCGCGCCCGGCAGCGACTCGCAGCTGACGTTCGTGCGCTCCTACGCCTCCGCCGCCCGCAGCGACGAGGCCGTCGCCGACCTCGAGGGCCTGCTCGACGGCTCCCTCGTGCTCGAGGGCCTCGACGTCGACACCGACCTGCGCTGGGCGCTGCTGACCGGCCTGTGCGCGGCCGGCCGCGCCGACGAGGCCCGGATCGCGGCCATGCTCGAGACCGACAGCACCATCAGCGGCCAGCAGAACGCCGCCGCCGCCCGCGCCATGCTGCCCGACGCCGCGGCCAAGGAGGCCGCGTGGACGGCCGCCCTCGACCCGCAGACCCCCAACGAGACCGCGCGCAGCATCGTGACCCACTTCCAGGTGTCCGACCAGCAGGAGCTCCTCGCTCCCTACGTCGAGCGCTACCTCGACACCGTCGGCACCATCTGGGAGCGCCTCGGCGCCCACAAGGCCGCCGTCGCCCTCCAGGGGCTCTTCCCCCACCCTCAGGCCTCGGCCGACCTGCTGGCCCGCCTCGACGGCTGGCTCGAGACGGCCGACGTCAACCCGGGTGCGCTGCGCTACGTCCGCGAGGGCCGCGCCGAGGTCGCCCGCGCCCTCGCCGCCCAGGCCAAGGACGCCGAGTCGGCCTGATCCTGGGCCGGGTCAGGGCTGGGTCAGGGCTGGTTCGGCGTGGTCGGGTCGTCGGGCAGAAGTCCCTGACAACGGTCGGATTCCCCGGCCGGCCGGGGAATCCGGCACCTGTCAGGGGTTGCAACCCCTGACAACGGTCGGAGTACCCGGTCAGCCGGGGAATCCGCCGACCGGTCGCGTCAGCTCCAGGTCGACGGTCGCTCGTCGGGCTTCGCGAGGCCGGGCTGACCGGACGTCGGACCGGACGTCGGGCCGGACGTCGGCACAGCCGGCGGACCGGCGTACGCCGTGCTGCCCATGGTCTGGGAGGTGTGGTGGCGGCGGGTCAGGTGGGCGACGAGGGCCGCGACCAGGGCGACCACGAGACCGAGACCGAGGCCGGCGGCCAGGGTGATCGCGCCGCTGACGGCCGGCGAGAACAGCCTGTTGGCGCCGCTGAAGAACCCGCCGTAGAGGTCGGTGTCGATGATCAGGGCCCGTACGTAGCCCGCGAGCTGGGTGGCGACCACGACGGCCGCCCAGGTGCTCAGCAGCACCCGCACGAACCCGTGGCCGGCGCCGACGAGCGCGGCGGTGAGCAGGACGACCAGGAGCACGACGACCAGGTCGAAGGCGATGCCCGCGATCCAGAACCGTCCAAAGTCCTCGTCGCCGCGCGGGGAGAAGCGCCACCCGAAGACGCGCACCGCACCGACGCAGTTGCCGAGGAAGTCCTCGCCGCCGAGGTCGGTGGGGAGGACCTTCTCGATGACGTACTGGTTGGCCACCACGAGGATCACGGCGAGTGCGGTCACGCCCGCGGCCAGGGCGGTCAGCCACGGCCGCACCTGACGGTCGGGAGTCGGGTGAGCGGTCGGGTGAGCGGTCGGGGGCGGGCTCGCGTACGACGGCGCGTCGGCTGACATGGCGCCGACCCTAGGCGACGTCGGGCGTGCAGCCCGTCAGCCGGCGTGCAGCGTGTTCTGGGGCTTGGCGTGCTCGGCGAGCTGCTGGACGCCGCGGCGCAGGCCACCCACCAGGTCGCCGTCGCGGAAGGACGAGACCATCGTGGCGACGGCGAGCTCGACCCGGGCGTCGTCGAGGGTGCGGCGCACGTCGGTGCCGGTGACGACCTCGACCGCGCGGGCGGTCGGGTCGACCATGACCAGGATGCTGCGGTCGGGCGCGACCAGCGAGCGGTGCAGGTCGACGGCGAAGGGCCGGGGCTCCCCCACGGACTTGCCGACGAAGACCGAGAACTCCGAGCGGCACAGCTGCTCGGCCTTGCGGATCGTCAGGTCGAGAGCGGCGCGGTCGGACGCGCTGAGGTGCTCACCAGCGGGCACTGGCTCCACCGTCCGTGGTCTGGGCGTCGGCGCCCGTCAGGACACCGCCCGAGGCGGTCGTCGTGGGGCTCGAGGCGATCTCGCCGGCGTTGCGGCGACCGCCGAGCCACTGGTCCTGAGGGCCGGTGGCGCCGGGGGCGACGCGCTCGCCGCGCGCCACGCTCGGCAGGTAGACGGCGGCGATGATGAGCACGAAGAGCAGGACCGGGACGCCGACCATCACGCCGAGCACGAAGAGCTTGTCGACGGGCTCCTGCGTGCCCCAGCCCACCGGGACCTCGGCCGAGGCCGGGCCGGCGAGCAGCGCGCTCGTCACGAGCAGCACCGTTGTGGCGCCGGCCAGGGCGGCAGCACGACGCACGGTGCCTTTGATCACGGTCCCAGTCACGGGTGACAGCCTATCGTCGTCGCCGGTTCGAACCGAGTCCGCGTTCCTGTTATGCATGCGGGATGCTTCTGGTCACACTCCAACCGACGGACCCGTCCACCGACACCACCCCGGCCGTGCCCGACGCCAACCCCTGCAGCTCCGGCGAGACCATCTGCAACGCGGTGTTCGACGTCACCGGCAACAAGGACCTGGCCGACTACTCCGACGTCCTGATCGGGCGCCCGCTCGCGCTGATCGGGCTGTTCCTGCTGGCGTTCGGCATCCGCTGGGTCGCCCACAAGGCGATCGACCGAATCGCGGGCCGCGCGGCCAAGGGCGTGCTGCCCGACCGGGTCAACCTGATCGCGACCGAGCGCCGCCGCCAGCGCGCCGAGGCGATGGCGAGCCTGTTCAAGAGCATCGTCACCGGGCTGATCGTCGCCGTGTTCGGCACGATGATGCTCAGCGAGATCGGCATCGACATCGCCCCGATCATCGCCAGCGCCGGCATCGTCGGCCTGGCGCTCGGCTTCGGCGCACAGTCGCTGGTCAAGGACTTCCTGTCCGGCGTCTTCATGATCATCGAGGACCAGTTCGGCGTGGGCGACCAGGTCGACCTCGGCGAGGCCATCGGCACCGTCGAGGCCGTCACCCTGCGGATCACGCGGGTCCGCGACGTCAACGGGACGGTCTGGTACGTCCCCAACGGCCAGATCATGCGCGTCGGCAACCAGAGCCAGAACTGGGCGCGCACCGTCCTGGACATCAGCGTGGCCTACCACGAGGACCTGGCCCGCGTACGCCGCGTGCTCAGCGAGGTCGCCCACGACCTGTGGGAGGACGAGGACTTCAAGGGCCAGGTCATCGAGGAGCCCTCGGTCTGGGGCGTGCAGGACCTCGCCATCGACGGGGTGACCGTGCGCGTCGTGCTCAAGACGACGCCGGGCGAGCAGTGGGCCGTCGCCCGCGAGATGCGCCAGCGGATCAAGGCGCGCTTCGACCACGAGGGCATCGAGATGCCGTTCCCGCAGCGGGTCGTGTGGAACCGGCAGGAGCCGGCCGCCCCGACCGCCCCGACCGCGACCGGCGCCGAGGGCGCCTGAGCTCAGTCAGGGCTCGTCGAGGGCCTGGTCGCGAGCACGACGCCGACACCTGCCGTCCACGCGAGCCCGGTCAGCACCAACGTGCGCTGCAGCAGGGCCGCGGGCTCGCCGTACGGGTCGACGAGCAGGAGGGTGCCGAGCAGCGTCAGGTGCACGGCGTACGACGTCGTGGCCGCCATCGAGGCCCGCAGCGCCACCGGCTGGGGGTCGACGACGTCCAGCGCGGTGACGCCGACCCAGAGCGCGAACCCGGCCGCGGCCACGACGAAGTGACCGAGGTCGGCGCTCGGCACCGCCCCGTCGGCCACCGGCAGGCGGCACGGCCCGTCGCACCGCACGACCGTCTGGGCCGCGAGGTCGACCGCCGCGACGACGAGCAGGACCACACGCGGGTCGCGCCACCGGACGCGCGAGGCGAGCGCGACCGCCACGCCCAGGCACGCGAGCGCAGCAGCCACGAGCCCGACCCGGAAGGCACCGGCGCCCGGCCCGCCCGAGGCACCCAGGTCGGACAGGTAGCCACCGGTGAGCGGGTCGGCGCCCGAGCGGTCGGCCGCGACGAGCACGGCAGCCGCGACGCCGACGGCACCGAGCGGACCGAGCAGGCCCACCCACCGCAGACCCCGTTGCACCGGGCCAGTGTGCCCGCCGCGCGCCCGCCGAGGACCCGCCACCCCGAGGCAGGGACAATGGACGCGTGACGACTTTCTACGAGGAGATCGGCGGGTACGAGACCTTCGCAACGATCGTCCACCGCTTCTACGAGGGCGTCGCCACCGACGAGGTGCTGCGGCCGCTTTATCCCGAGGAGGACCTCGGCCCCGCCGAGGAGCGCTTCCTGCTGTTCCTCGTGCAGTACTGGGGCGGGCCGACGACCTACTCCGACAGCCGCGGCCACCCCCGGCTGCGGATGCGGCACGCGCCGTTCAAGGTCGACCCGGCGGCCAAGGACCACTGGCTCCTGCACTTCCGCGCCGGTCTCGACGCGGTCGAGCTCACGCCGGAGCAGGACGAGAAGTTCTGGGACTACGTCACCCACGCCGCCCAGTTCATGGTCAACACCTTCGAGTGACGCTCGGCGGCGCCGCTACGACGGGGCGTTGACCCGGGTCAGCAGCAGCGCGTGCAGGTCGGCCGGCGGCTCCGCCGAGCGCTGGGTCTCCATGTCGAAGAAGACGACCGTGACCCGGCCCAGGGCCAGGGGTCGGTCGCCGTCGGCGATCTCGGACTCGATCGTCATCGACCGCGTGCCGACCCGCGCGATCTGCGACCACACGTCGTAGGGCTCCTCGCGCTGCAGGATGGGCGCGAGGTAGTCGACGTCGGTCTGGGCCACGACGATGCTCGGTCGGCCGACGCCGTCGTGGCCGCGGGTGACGTCGGCCATCAGCCGGATCCGCGACTCCTGGAGGTACTCGAAGTACTTCACGTTGTTGACGTGCCGATAGGCGTCGACGTCGGAGAAGCGGACGTGCAGCGGCCAGCGGAACGCGTCCTCGCGCTCCAGCCGGGCGGTCCGGGTCCGGCTCCGCGGCGTGTCCTCCGGCTCGAGGTAGCGGCCGAGCGCCGTCTTCTCGTCGGCGGTGAGGCGGCGGGGGCGCTCGTCGGCGAAGACGTAGGGCGTCAGCACGGTCGTCGCCCGGACGTAGACGGTCCGTTCCCCCTCGTCCTCGTGGAAGACCTCGTAGCCCAGGGTGAAGGTCGCCGCGCGGACCTCGGTCACCCAGCACTCGACCTCGACCGGGCGGAACCGGAAGCCCATCGGGGCGCGGTAGCCGACCTCGTGACGCACCACCACGACGCCCTCGGTCATGTCGGCGGCGCGCGGGGGCAGCAGCGCGCGCATGAAGTCGACCCGGGCCTCCTGGAGGTAGTCGACGTAGACGACGTTGTTGACGTGACCCAGCAGGTCGAGGTCGGCCCAGCGGACGGGGCACCGATAGACGTGACGCACGCCATGATCCTGGCAGCCCGAGCGACTGGTACCTGTTCTAGTCTGCGAGAGAAGGTCGCGAGACCATTACCTGCCCAGTCCACAGCAGAGAACCGGAGCCACCCGCATGCCCGAAGCAGTCATCGTCTCAGCCGCCCGGTCCCCGATCGGGCGCGCCAACAAGGGGTCGCTCAAGGACCTGCGCCCCGACGACCTGACGGCGACCATCGTCAAGGCGGCGCTCGACAAGATCCCCGCCCTCGACCCCAACACCGTCGAGGACCTCTACCTCGGCTGCGGCCTGCCCGGCGGCGAGTCCGGCAACAACATGGCCAAGGTCGTCAACACCCTCAACAACATGGACCTGGTGCCCGGCGCCACGGTCACGCGCTACTGCGCGTCGTCGGTCCAGTCGACCCGGATGGCGTTCCACGCCATCAAGGCCGGCGAGGGCGACATCTTCATCTCGGCCGGCGTCGAGATGGTCTCGCGCTTCATGAAGGGCACCTCCGACCACTGGCCCGACACCAAGAACCCGCTGTTCGCCGAGCCGCAGGCCAAGACCGACGAGTACGCGCTCGGCGGCCAGGACTGGCACGACCCCCGCGAGGACGGCAAGCTCCCCGACATCTACCTGGCCATGGGCCAGACGGCCGAGAACGTCGCCCGGATGAAGGGCCTCTCACGCCAGGAGCTCGACGAGTTCGGCGTCCGCTCGCAGAACCTCGCCGAGAAGGCCATCAACGACGGCTTCTGGGCCCGTGAGATCACCCCGGTCACCACCCCCGACGGCACCGTCGTGATGGCCGACGACGGCCCCCGCGCCGGCGTCACCTACGACGGCATCAAGGACCTCAAGCCGGTCTTCCGGCCCGACGGCGTCGTCACCGCCGGCAACTGCTGCGCGCTCAACGACGGCGCGGCCGCGGTGGTGCTCATGTCCGACACCAAGGCCGCCGAGCTCGGCCTCACCCCGCTCGCCCGGATCATCTCCACCGGGGTCAGCGGGCTCTCCCCCGAGATCATGGGCCTCGGGCCGATCGAGGCGACCAAGAACGCGCTCAAGTACGCCGGCATGAGCATCGGCGACATCGACCTCGTCGAGATCAACGAGGCCTTCGCCGCGCAGGTCGTGCCGTCCTACCAGGAGCTCGGCATCGACCTCGACCGGCTCAACGTCAACGGCGGCGCCATCGCGGTCGGCCACCCGTTCGGCATGACCGGCGCGCGACTGCAGAACACGATGCTCAACTCGCTCGACTGGCACGACAAGAGCACCGGCCTCATCACGATGTGCGTCGGCGGCGGCCAGGGCATGGCCCTCATCCTCGAGCGCATCTGAGCCTGATAGGTCGGGAATCAGCGGTCTGGCGCGGCGAGCCCGCGTCGCTCTTGCGGGGCTGCCGCCGGTCTGGCGGGGCGGGCCCGACCCGCCCCGGAGACCGCCGATCCCGACGTGCGCCCTGTGGTCGTGTTCGAACGTGGTCGGGGCGCCCGTGCCGCGCGCGCTTCAACGGGTAGCGGGCGGCTTCCACGGGTAGCGGGCAGCCACCCAACTAGAGTGAATGGGTGGCTGCCCGTTTCCCGACCCGCCCGGAACCGCGTTGGCTCGACGAGGAGCAGCAGGTGGCCTGGCGAGCGTTGGTGCTCGGCTCCACGTTGCTCTTCGACCGCCTCGACGACGACCTGCGCCGCAACCACGGCATCTCGCTGGTCGAGTACGAGATCCTCGTCCGCCTCTCCGAGCGCGAGGGACGGATGCGGATGGCGCAGCTGGCCGACTCGCTCGCGCACAGCCGCAGCCGTGTGACCCACACCATCAAGCGGATGGAGGATGCCCTCCTGGTCACCCGCGAGGTCTCCGAGGAGGACGGCCGCGGGGTGAGCGCGGTCATGACCGACCGCGGCCGCCTGCTGCTCGAGAACGTCGCACCCACCCACGTCAACGGCGTCCGCGACCACATCGTCGACCTCGTCGACCCGGCCGACTTCGCCGCCATGGGTCGGGTCCTCAACGCCGTCGCCGACCACCTCATCGCGGGCCACCCCGACCGCGAGATGCGCTGACGGACCCCGTACGGCACCTGCCCTCCCCTACCCCCGAGCCGACCTGCACGTGCGCTCGGACGGTCTCGAGAGGGGCGTGGCCGCCCTCCTCGACCACCGTGGGGTCCACCCGGGTACGGCGCGGGGAGAAGTAGTCACATCGGGCCTGCCCCGGCAGCGTCGACGGGCCTAGGTTGACGGCCGTGACGGGTGAGCAGCGCTGGCCGAGCTATGAGCCGAAGCCCGCACGGCGCGAGCCCGAGGAGGCCCCACCGCCTCCGGTGACGCCCGAGCCGCTCACCCGTGTCCCGCGCCGTCGGGTCAACCCGACCAAGGCGATCCTCCTCGGCGTCGTCCCCCTGCTGGTCGTCGGCGGCATCGTCGTGGCGATCGTGTCGGCGGCCGACGACGACGGCGTGCCCGGCTTCGGCAAGCCCGACGCGCTCTCGAGCACGGGGCTCGACCAGCTGCGCGCCGACGTCGAGGAGCGCAGCGGCGGCACCGAGGTGTTCCGGGCCGTGATCTACCCGGAGTACGCCGTCGTCGACGTCCCGGTCGACCCCACCAGCCTGCGCCAGGAGTCGCTGTACTGGGACGGCGACCTCGACGACTTCGGCGGCAAGGGCTCCGCCAGCTCGGTCCGCGTCGACCTGGCCGACGTGGACGCCGAGGTCGTGGCCGCGGCCCTCGAGCTGGCCGGGAGCCTCGTCGAGGACCCGACGACCCGCTACGTGGTCATCGACGGTCCTTCCACGTCGTCCGACGGACCCGACGCAGAGGCGACGATCGCGGCCTACGTCACCAACGAGTACAGCGAGTCCGGCCACGTCGAGCTCGACCTCGACGGCACCGAGGTCAGCCGCTACGTCAGCGGCCAGTGATCAGTCGCGCGTCAGGCGGCGGTGCGTGACGCGGTGGGGACGGGCGGCCTCGATGCCGAGGCGCTCGATCTTGTTCTCCTCGTAGGAGGCGTAGTTGCCCTCGAACCAGTACCAGTTGGCCGGGTCGTCGGCGTCGCCCTCCCACGCGAGGATGTGGGTGACGACTCGGTCGAGGAACCACCGGTCGTGCGAGGTGACCACGGCGCAGCCGGGGATCTCGAGCAGGGCGTCCTCGAGCGACGACAGGGTCTCGACGTCGAGGTCGTTGGTGGGCTCGTCGAGGAGCAGCAGGTTGCCGCCCATCTTGAGCGTCAGCGCCAGGTTGAGGCGGTTGCGCTCGCCACCGGACAGGACGCCGGCCTTCTTCTGCTGGTCGGGGCCCTTGAAGCCGAACGACGCGTCGTAGGCCCGCGAGTTCATCTCGAAGTTGGCGACCTTGATGAAGTCGAGCCCGTCGGAGACGACCTCCCACACGTTCTTCTGGGGGTCGATGCCACCGCGGCTCTGGTCGACGTAGGAGATCTTGACCGTGGTGCCGACCTTGAGCGAGCCCTTGTCGGGGTCCTCCTGGTCGGTGATCATCCGGAACAGCGTGGTCTTGCCGACGCCGTTGGGCCCGATGACGCCGACGATGCCCGCGCGCGGCAGCGTGAACGTCAGGTCGTCGATGAGCACCCGGCCGTCGAAGCCCTTGCCGAGGTGCTCGGCCTCGAGCACGATGTCGCCGAGCCGGGGGCCGGCCGGGATGTTGATCTCGGAGGTGTCGATCTTGCGGTCGCGGTCGGCCGCGGCGGCCATCTCCTCGTAGCGCGCGAGGCGCGAACGGCTCTTGGTCTGGCGGGCCTTGGCGTTGGACCGCACCCACTCGAGCTCGCGCTCGAGCATCTTGGCGCGCTTGACGTCCTTCTGGCCCTCGATCTTGAGGCGTTCCTTCTTGGTCTCGAGGTAGGTCGTGTAGTTGCCCTCGTAGGGGTGGGCCGAGCCGCGGTCGAGCTCGAGGATCCACTCGGCGACGTTGTCGAGGAAGTAGCGGTCGTGGGTGATGGCCAGGACGGCGCCCGGGTAGGTCTTGAGGTGGCCCTCGAGCCACTGGACCGACTCGGCGTCGAGGTGGTTGGTGGGCTCGTCGAGGAGCAGCAGGCTCGGCTGCTGGAGCAGCAGCTTGCACAGCGCCACGCGGCGGCGCTCACCACCGGACAGGTTGTCGACGAGGGCGTCGGGCGGCGGGCAGCGCAGCGCGTCCATGGCCTGGTCGAGCCGGCTGTCGAGGTCGTAGGCGTTGGCGGCGTCGAGCTCGTTCTGGAGGTTGCCGGACTCCTCGCCGAGCTTGTCGAAGTCGGCGTCGGGCTCGCCCATCGCGGCGTAGAGCTCCTCGAGGCGCGCCATCTTGGCCTTGATCTCGGACACGGCCTCCTCGACGTTCTCGAGCACCGTCTTGCCCTCGGTCAGCGGCGGCTCCTGCTGGAGCATGCCGACGGTCGCACTCGGGTCGAGGATCGCGTCGCCGTTGTTGGCGTGGTCGAGCCCCGCCATGATCCGGAGCAGCGACGACTTGCCGGTGCCGTTGGGGCCGACGACGCCGATCTTGGCGCCGTTGAGGAACGAGAGGGTGACGTTGTTGAGAACGACCTTGTCACCGTGGGCCTTGCGCACGTTGCGCAGGGTGAAGACATATTCCGCCATGGTGCACGAGCCTAGTCACCGAACGGGCGTCGCGCCCGTGGGGGGTGAGGGGGACCACGCCCCCGGTCGCCTCGGCGGCTCACGCGGCCGGTGCCTCGACCCGCGCGGGCTTGAGCTCCACCGGCGCCTGCGGCCGGTGGAACGTCGAGGTGCCCCGGCTCAGGTCGTGCCCGATCGTGACGGCCTCGACCTGGACGTCGAGGGTCTCGACGCCGGCCTTGTTGACGTAGGTGCGCATGTCGACCCGGCCGTGGACGACGACCGCGTCACCGCGGTGCAGCGACATCGCGCAGTTCTCGGCCAGCCAGCGCCAGGCGGTGACGGAGTACCACTGGGTCGGCCCGTCGGACCACTCGTTGTTCTTGCGGTCGAAGCGCCGCGGCGTGCACGCCACCCGGAAGTTGGCCACCGGTGCCCCGCCCGCGTCGCGGAGGACCACGTCGTTGCCGACCCGGCCCTGCAGGGTCACCGTCGTCTCGTTGTACATCTCGCATCTCCTTGCCTCGTGGTGCGCCCACGGTGGGCGCAGGCACGAGCCAAGGCGGCGCCGCCGACGGTCCTGGCCCCGCGCCGGACGCCTGTGGAAGACCGGGCGGAGAGGGCCGCCTGTGGACGACTCCTGGTCATTTCCACAGGCCGACGGCGCCGACGCAGGCCCACGACGACGACGGCTACGACGACGGCTGCCGGTAGGTCGCCAGCAGCACGCCCGACGTGGTCGCCGTGCACTCGACCAGCTGGAGCCCTCGTGGCTCGGGGTCCGGACCGAAGAGCCGCTGCCCCGACCCCAGCACGACCGGGTGGATCATCAGCAGCAGCTCGTCGACGAGACCGAGCGGCAGCAACGACCGGACCAGCTCGCCACTGCCCAGCACCACGAGGGTGCCGCCGCGCTGCTCGCGCAGCGCCGCCACCGCCGCGGGCACGTCACCGCTGAGCACCGTCGAGTGGGGCCAGAGCAGCTCGGCGTCGGGGTCGGACGTGGCGACGTACTTGGTGGTCTCGTTGAGGCCGTCGCGGAACGGCCCGCCGATCTCGTTCCAGTGCCGGAGCATGTCCTCATAGCTGCGGCGGCCGAACAGCCACGCGAACCCGTCGCCCATCCGCGCCCCCATCGCCCGGGCGATGGCCGGGTCGGCGCCGGCGGCGGCGGCCCAGCCGCCGTGGCGGAAGCCGTTGCGGGTGTCCTCCTGGGGCCTTCCCGGACCCTGCAGGACACCGTCGAGCGAGACATGGTTGACGACGAGCACGCGCATGCCAGGAGAGACCCGGCCCGCGACCCGGACTCATCGGCCAGGGCCCAGGAGTCCTCGGGCGTGTCGCCCTAGTCGCGCAACACGGTCGCGACGTTGCTCCGCACGGTGGAGTACGCCGCCAGCTCAGCCGTCACCGGGGCGACGACGAGCTCGGCCGCGACGTCGTGCACCGCACCGCGCAGCCGGCGTTCGGCGACTGCCGCCCGGGTGCGGGCGGTGCCGGCCACGAGCGCCCGGCAGACGAGGGCGAGCAGCACGCCCAGCAGGATCCCGCCGACGAGCATCAGCAGCGGCAGGGGCATCCCGGCGACCTGAGGGGCCTCCTCGGAGAGGTTGCCGCCGATGACGAGCAGTGCGCTCCAGAGCCCGCCGACGAGGGCGACGAGGATGAGCGCCCACTGCAGCACCCGCACCAGGCCGGCCCAGACCGGGAGCTTGTCGACCCCGAGGTCGGTGGCGGCCAGCGCACGGTCGAGACGGTCGGCCACCTCGGGCAGCCGCGACGTGGAGGCACGGCGCACGGAGTCGACCCACGACGGCCCCAGGCCCGACGACGCGTCGTCGGCCAGGGCGCGCACCTCGCTGTCGACGCGAGCACGCTGGACGGGCGAGGTCTCGGGCAGCCGCGGGCGCTGGGCCCCGGACAGCTCCGCACCGGCCGAGCCGAGGTTGAGCTGGAGCCGCTTGAGCGGGTCGGGCTTGAGCCGCGAGACCCAGGAGACGACGGGCCAGGTGGTGGCGCGACCGGCGCGCAGCCGGGTCGAGCGCTCGACGGCGTCGACCACCACGGGCACCCCGGCGGCGTCGGCGAAGGCCGTCTCGAGCTCGGCGACCCGGGCCGACGACAGCTCGCGGGGCGAGCCGGTGCCGCCGGCCTCGTCGAGCGCGCCGGCGGCTGAGCGCAGGTCGGCCTCGAGCCGCTGGCGGGTGAGCTTCTTGGCCGCGACCCGTGACGCGATCTCGGCGCGGAGCCCGTCGATGCCGATGCCGGCCCGGGCGCTGACGGCGAAGACCGGCACCGAGGCGAGCCCGTCGAGGTCGAGCAGGCGGCGCACGTCGTCGACCATCGACTGGCGACGGTCCTCGGGCACGGTGTCGATGTGGTTGAGCACGACGACCATGACGCCGGCGTGGGACGCGAGCGGGGCGAGGTAGCGGTCGTGGATGGCGGCGTCGGCGTACTTCTGCGGGTCGAGCACCCACACCAGCAGGTCGGCGAGCACCACGAGCCGGTCGACCTCGAGGTGGTGGCTGACCTCGGTGGAGTCGTGGTCGGGCAGGTCCATCAGCACGACGCCGTCGAGCTCGCGGTCGGCGCGCCCGGCGGCCGTGGGGTCGCGGCTGCTGTCGAGCAGCGAGTCGCGCATCGTCTGGTGGCGCGGCGGGATGCCGAGCCAGTCGAGCAGCTCCTCGGCGCCGGTCTTGCCCCAGATGCAGGCGGTCGCCCACGACGTCGTGGGACGGCGTACGCCGGTCGACGAGAGCTCGAGGCCGGTGAGGGCGTTGAAGGTCGACGACTTGCCCGAGCCGGTCGCGCCGGCGATGGCGACCACCGTGTGGTCGGCCGAGAGCCGCAGCCGTCCGGCGGCGCGGGCGGCGATCGTCTCGGCCTGGTCGACGGCCTCGTCGTCGACCCGGCCACGGGCCGCCGCGGCAGCGGTCTCGAGCGCCTCGATGCGCGCGCCGAGGTCGGTGCCGCGCGTGACGAGCTTGCGGGCGCCTTCGAGCAGTGAGCTCACGTGTCGTCTCCAGGGTCACCAGCACGCGCCTTGTAGCGCAGGTCGTCGACGCGCCGGGCGGCCTCGCGCAGCGCCTCTGCCGCGTCGGGTCGCAGCGCCAGTGCGTCGATCCGGGAAAGATAGCGGGCCCGCTCGTCGACGAGGAGGGCGGTGATGCGCTGCTCGAGCGAGCGGCGCGCGCGCTCGGCCAGGGTGCGCACGGCCTGGTCGCCGAAGACGGCCTCGAGGAGCTTCTGACCGAGCACCGCGGAGCCACCGGCGACGCCGGCCTCGGCGCCGGTCACGCCGGCGGTGTGGGCGAAGACGACGACCATCAGCGCCACCGACAGCCCGTTGACGCCGAACGCCAGGAAGCGTGCGGTCGTCCGCTTGTCGGCGCCCTCGGTGCGCACCATCTCGAGCACGTCGGCCTGCCACTCACGGACCATCCGCTCGGTCCGGCGGCGCAGGTCGCGCGACGCGCGGCCGAGGTCGCCCGGCGCCTCCTCGAGGAGCCCGGCCCCGGCGGGCTGCTGCGCCCACGCGGTGTAGGCGCGCTCGGCGGCGGCCTCGGCGTGCTCGAGCACCAGCGTCTCGAGCCCGGACTCGACGGCGACGGTGACGCGCTCGGCCTGCTGGGGCTTGCCCTTGATGGCGTTGACCAGGCGGTCACGCAGGCCACCGACGCGGGTCTCGAGCGAGCGCAGCAGCTCGCCGGTGCCGACGAACTCCTGCCAGCGCGCCAGCACCTCGCCGCGCAGCAGGGTGCCGTCGGCGGTGGCCGCGGCGACGTCGGCGACGGCGGCGTCGTAGGCCTGGTCGACGTCGGCCTTGAGCTTGATGGCGATCTGGGTCTGGGCGGCACAGGCGTCGGCGACCGGGTAGGCGCGCTGGGTGATAGCGCGTACGGCGCCGTCGAGCGTCTGGCGGACCACGACGGTCCGCGCGTCGACGTCGTCGGCCAGCGACTCGAGCCAGGTCCTGACCTCGGCGACGTGGTGGGCGGCGAGCAGCCCCTCCTCGTCGACCTTGCCCTCGGTGACGACGAACAGCGGCGAGTCCTTGAGCCCGCGGCTGGCGAGCATCCGCGCGAGGTGGGTCGAGACCGTCTGGATGGCCTCGTCGGGGGTGCGGTCGAGGATGATCGCGACCGCGGTGGACCGCTCGGCGGCCTGCTTGAGGAAGCCCCACGGCACCTGGTCGGCGTACCTCGCCGCCGAGGTGACGAACAGCCACAGGTCGGCCGCGGCGAGCAGCTGGGCTGCGAGGAGGCGGTTGCGCTCCTCGACCGAGTCGACGTCGGGCGCGTCGAGGATCGCGAGCCCCGCGGGGATGGCGGCCGACGACACCAGCTGCAGGGAGTCGGGGTCGTCGGTCGTGTGCTGGACGCGGACGAGGTCGGGCAGCAGCCGGTCCTGGCCGAACCAGTGCGCGTCGTCGGGGTGGTGGACGAGCACCGGCGAGCGCGTCGTCGGCCGCAGCACGCCCGACGTCGTGACCCGCTCCCCCACGAGCGAGTTGACCAGCGTCGACTTGCCGGCGCCGGTCGAGCCGCCGACGACCGCGAGGAGCGGCGCGTCGAGCGTCATCAGCCGCGGGATGACGTAGTCCTCGAGCTGGTCGACCATGGCGCCGCGCGACGCGCGCAGCTCGTCGGACCCGGGGAGGTCGAGGGGGAGCTCGGCGACGCCGAGGGCCTGGCGCAGCTGCACCAGGGCCGTGGCCATCCGGTCCTCGTCGGCGGACGGCGTGGTCGGGCCTCGGGACGACGCGGTGCCCGTGGTGGACGTGGCGGCCTTGTCGGCCTTATCGGCCTGGTCGGGCTTGGACAGCTCGGGTGGCGGGACGTTCATGCGGTGGGGACCACCTGTCCGGGGAACGCGACGTGCGGCCGGACCTCGCGGATGCGGGCGACGTGGAGCGCGCCGCGCTCCTGCCAGTCGGCGGGCGCGGTGCCGCGCAGCAGCCGGTGGTGGAGGAAGCCGAGCTCGATGAGGGCCTGCTGGTAGTCGGCCATCGCACGGGCGGCCGGCTTGCCGCCGGTGCGCTCGGCGTGGACGCGGGCCGCCCGGCGGGCGCGCAGGTCGACGACCCAGCCGATGTCGGTGGCCGGGATCAGCTGGCGGTGGGCGGCGTCCTGCAGGGCGGCGGTGAGCATGGTGGCCTCGGAACGGCGGGCCCACAGGGCCAGGGCGAGGAGACCGCCGAGGGCCGGCAGCATCAGGACGACGTAGACGATCCCGAAGCCGGCGACGCCGAACACGGTCGATCCGTTCCAGAGTCCGTGGGCCAGCACAGCCACCACGTAGCCACCCACGGGGGCGAGCATGCGCACCGAGCGGCTCCGGGATCCGACGGCGATGCCGATGCCGATGCCCGTGAAGGCGGTGAAGAGGGGGTGGGCGAAGGGGCTGAACACGCAGCGGAGCACGAACGTGGACGTCACGCCGGCGATGCCGCCGGGGCCCATCCCGTCGGTGCCGTCGTAGGCGGCGGAGAGGTAGAGGATGTTCTCGGTGAATGCGAACCCGATGCCGATCATCCCGGCGTAGACGATGCCGTCGAGGATGCCGTCGAGCTCGTGACGGCGCCACCACAGCAGGAGCAGCAGGAAGAAGCCCTTGGCGGCCTCCTCGGTCACGGGTGCGACCACGGCGAGGGAGACCTCGTCGGTGACCGGGACGAACAGGCCGCCGACGCCGCCGACGAGGATCGCGATCGCGGTGGCCGCGCACGCCCCCCACAGCATGGCGTTGACGAGCAGCCCCGTGGGCTCGGGCTCGTAGCGGTCGAGCCAGAGGTACGCCGCCACGAGGGGCACCACGGGCAGGGCCGCCAGCAGCGTCGCGACGAAGGTCACCGCGGGTGCGCCGGAGAGGGCCAGCACGGCCAGCATCATCAGGGCACCGACGACCACCGCCACGGTCACGACGACCGTGAACGTGACGCTGTCGAGACGGCGGCCGGGCACGGGGGGAGCCTATCGGCAGCGGGTCCGGCGCCTCGGCCGTGGCCGTGCCCCCGAGCGTAGAGTGCCGTGGGTGAGCGACGAGACGACCCCCGGTCCAGGCGCAGAGGACACCGAGTTCAAGACCGAGTCGCACGACCCGGCCGTGCCCGAGGCCTACTCCGCGTTCATGCGCACCGGCTGGGACGACACCGAGGCCGTCGTACCCGCGGGCAGCTTCGCCGACCGCACCGCCGCGCGGCGCGCCCGCCTCGCGGCGATGTTCCCCGGCGAGCGGCTGGTGCTGCCCGGCGGTGGCCACAAGGTGCGGTCCTACGACACCGACTACCGGTTCCGCGTCGACACCGCCCACACCTACTTCACCGGCAACCAGACCAGCGACGCCGTCCTCGTCATCGACGACGGCGAGGCCGTCCTCTACGCGCGGCCGCGCTCGGGTCGCGACACCGACGAGTTCTTCCGCGATCGCGCCTACGGCCAGCTCTGGGTCGGCAAGCGGCCGTCGCTGGGCGAGATGTCGTCGGCGCTGGGGCTGCCCGTCCGCCACGTCGACCGCCTCCAGGACGCGCTCTCGGGCTCCGGCAAGACCCGCGTCCACCGGGGCGTCTCGCTCGAGGTCGACCGCCAGGTCGCCGCCGACGAGACCCTCGACCGCGACTTCGCCCGGGTGGTCTCCGAGATGCGACTGGTCAAGGACGACTGGGAGGTCGACCAGCTGCAGGAGGCCTGCGACATCACGACGCTCGGCTTCGGCGACTCCGTCGCCGAGTGGGACCGCGTCCTCGAGTTCGGCGAGCGCTGGATCGAGGGCACGTTCTTCCGTCGCGCCCGCGCGATGGGCAACGACATCGGCTACGACTCGATCGTGGGCGGCGGGTCCCACGCGACCACGCTGCACTGGATCGACAACGACGGCCCGATCACGCCCGGCACGATGGTGCTGCTCGACATGGGGGTCGAGGGCCGTCACCTCTACACCGCCGACGTCACGCGCACCCTCCCCGTCGACGGCCGCTACACGTCGCTGCAGCGCGACCTCTACGACCTCGTCCTGCAGGCCCAGGACGCCGGCATCGCCGCGTGCCTGCCGGGCCTCCCCTTCACCGGCACCCACGAGGCGTCGATGACGGTGCTGGCGCACGGGCTCGACGCGATGGGCCTGCTGCCCGTCTCGGCCGAGGAGGCCCTCGACCCCGAGTCCAAGGTCTACAGCCGCTGGACCCTCCACGGCACGAGCCACATGCTCGGCCTCGACGTCCACGACTGCGGCCAGGCCGCCCCCGAGGCCTACAAGGGCGCCGACCTCGAGACCGGCATGGTCCTGACCGTCGAGCCCGGCCTCTACTTCCAGGAGGACGATCTGCTGGTCCCCCAGGAGCTGCGCGGCATCGGCATCCGGATCGAGGACGACATCCTCGTGACCGCCGACGGACCCCGCAACCTGTCGGCGTCGCTCCCCCGCACGACCGCCGACGTCGAGGCCTGGATGGACCAGCAGCGGCGCTGACGGCCCGGCCCACTGGTCTGGTCCGGCCCGAATTGCCCTGACCCGCACCCCTCGCAGCGCCTAGTCTCCGGCGCGTGACCAACCTCCCCTCCCTCCGCCGACGTACGACGGCCGCTTCCGTCGCCCTGCTCCTCGGGCTCACCCTCGCCGCGTGCGGCGGGAGCGACGACTCCGACGACGAGACCAGCGACGAGCCGTCGTCGCGTACCACCGAGACCGAGACGACCCCCGACGAGCCCACGTCGGAGGTGACCGAGGAGACCTCGGAGCCCGCCGTCCCGACCGAGGACGAGATCGCGGCGGCGCTGCTGACCGCCGCCGACCTCCCCGAGGGCTTCACGGCCCAGCCCGACGACGGCGACGACGACGAGGACGAGGACAGCTTCGAGGGCACCTGCCTGGCCGACATCGGCGAGTTCAGCGACGCCCTGGGCTTCGAGCCCGACGCCGAGTCCGAGGTCGACCTCGTCGCCGAGAGCCAGACCGGCCAGAGCTCGGTCACGTCCCAGATCGAGGCCTACTCCGACCCGGCCACGGTGGCCCCCGCCTTCGCCGAGTTCACCGACGGCCTCGGCTCCTGCACCTCGGTGGAGACCACCGACCCGGACGGCGTGATGTACAGCCTCGAGATCAGCTACGACGACACCGTCGACCTGCCCGACGCCGAGGACCAGCTACGCATCCAGATGACGGGCACCATCGCCGCAGGCGGTGAGAGCTATGACGTCGTCTACCGATTCGTCGTCGCCCTCACCGGGCCGTTCATCTCGATCGTCGGCGCCTACTCGCTCGGCGAGGACGCCACCGGCGTCGTCGACGGCATCGACGACCTCGCCACCCTCCAGGCCGGACGCGTCGCCGAGCTCGGCTGACCTATCCTGGGGCATCCCGCCTCCGTAGCTCAGCTGGATAGAGCAACGGCCTTCTAATCCGTTGGTCGCAGGTTCGAGTCCTGCCGGGGGCACCCAGCACGCCGTGGGCCGGACGTGGCACGATGGTGGCCATCGAAGGGGAGTAGTTCCCGTCACCGCCTCGCCCGGCAGCACCCCAGCACCACCAGGGCAGGCGCGGAGGTACGTCGACATACCGGTGGGCAACCACCCGGCGTACCGCCCGGCCCCGGCCGGGTGAGCGAGACCTTCGGCACTCACGTGCCGAGGTCTCACATTTCCCGCGAGGCCCGGCCGCCACGGCTCCGGAAGGCCTCCACGATGTCCCTCACCACCCTGTTCCTCATCGCTCTCGGCGTCTCGGCCGACGCCTTCGCGGTCGCGCTCGGCAAGGGTCTGACGACTCGTCGGCTCCGGCCGGGCTACGCCGTCGCGCTGGCCCTCACCTTCGGGCTGTTCCAGGCCGGTATGCCAGTGCTCGGCTGGCTGCTCGGCATCGGGCTGCGCGACTACGTCACCGAGGTCGACCACTGGATCGCGTTCGTGCTGCTGGGCCTGATCGGCGTCAACATGATCCGTGAGGCGCTCTCCGACGACGAGGACGAGGAGGGCGACGACGGCCGGATCCCGCTCCGCGAGCTCCTCGTGCTGGGCGTGGCGACCAGCATCGACGCGCTCGCCGTCGGGATCACCCTGGCGTTCGTCGACGTCTCGATCGTCGGGGCCGCCGCGCTGATCGGCGTCGTCACGTTCGCGCTGTCGCTGGTCGGCGTCTACCTCGGCCACCGCGCCGGCGCCCGGTTCCGCGGGCCGGCCGAGGTCGTCGGTGGGCTCATCCTGATCGGCATCGGCACCAAGATCCTGCTCGACCACCTCGGCGTGCTCTGACGCCGCTCCAGGGACACCCTGCCCGGAGGTACTAGGACCACCGGACATCTGGGAACCCGGACCCGACCAGGCCTTGACTGGTGATCGCACCGCAACGGTGCCACCACACAGTCCTGGGAGGGACCCCCACCATGCACAAGATCCGCATCGCAGCAGTCGCCCTCGCGACGGCCGCCCTGCTCGCCCCCGCGGCCGGCGCCGCCCACGCCAAGGGCGGGGACGACGGCGGCAGCGACGACAACGGCGGCGGCGGCACCGCCGCCTCAGCGGGCAACTACGCCGTGACCGTCAACGGGACGACGTACGACCCGGCCCCGGGCAAGGACGTCAAGGTCAAGGACCTCACCGTGCGCGGCGTCGTCAAGGTCACCGGCACGCACACCTCGTTCACCATCGACCCGGCCACGCTGGGCGTCACCGACTACACGCTCACCGGCGCCCCGTCGCCCGAGCGGATGGTCACCAGCCCGACCGTCGTGTTCGCGTCCAAGACGCCGGTGCTGACCGCGGCCCAGCTGCGCACCCCGGTGCTCAAGCAGCTCGAGGTCCGCGACGGCACGCTCGTCGCGATCTTCGGGACCACCGCGGGCAAGCTCAAGATCCAGGCCAAGGACGCTCCACAGGGCGGCATCTTCCAGATGGAGCCGGAGTTCGCGGGCAACGTCGAGCTGGTGCACACGCTCGGCCCCGGCCTCTTCTACTTCGTCAACAGCTTCACCGGCAAGATCAACTTCGGCAACGGCGTCGACGCCGTCGCGACCGGCGCCGGCGCGCACCGGATGCTGCTCGGCAAGGACAGCCCGCAGGTCGCCACCAAGCTCTTCCAGGACGGCCGGACCACGCGCTGGTCCGTCGCACCCGGTGGCCGCCTCGGCGGCGTGCTCGGCGAGGACGCGATCGAGCTCTCGCAGGGCGCGACCAGCTGCACGAGCCAGTGCCAGGCGCAGAACCAGATCCACGGCTCCCTGCCGGTGCCGCCGGACCCGGTCGACCCGACCCCGCTCCCCTGACCCCAGCACCATCCCGCTCCACTCGTCGAAGGAGAAGCACCATGAAGCACGTCAGGTACGCCGCCGCAGCCGCCCTCACCGTCGGCCTCGTCACCACCGGAGCCTCGGTCGCTCCCGCCCACGCCAGTCACGGTGGGGGCGGTGACCGGGTCACCCACAACGGCGCCTGCGAGGGCGGCGCGCGCTGGAAGATCAAGGCCAAGGAGGACGACGGCCGCATCGAGGTCGAGGCCGAGATCGACAGCAACCGCTCGGGCCAGCGGTGGACCTGGGTGCTCGCGCACAACGGCTCGCGCTCCGCCCACGGCAACGCCCGTACGGCGGGTCGCAGCGGCTCGTTCTCGGTCGAGCGCAAGCTCGTCGACGCGCGCGGCGCCGACGCGTTCACCTTCCGCGCCACGCACGGCGACCAGGTCTGCGTCGCCAAGGTCCGCTGGACCGCATGAGCCCGACGACAGGCATGATCGACGGGAGATGACCCTCCCCCGACGCCTCGTGAGCAGCCCGGTGGCCCAGTTCCTGGCCGCCGGGCTGCTCGTGGTCGTCGTCCTGGTCGTCGTCACGACCCTGCTCGGCCAGCGCGCGGCGCGCGACGAGGCCCTCTCCGACGCCCGGGAGGTGACCGGCGTGCTGGCCCACTCCGTCGCCGAGCGGTCGATCCCCGCCGGCCTCGTCGACGGCGACCCGGGGGCGGTCGACCGCTTCGACCGGCAGGTCTTGCCGCGACTCGTCGTCGGCGACGTACGCCGCGTCAAGATCTGGAACCGCGACGGGACCGTCGTCTGGTCCGACGAGGCCCGCCTGGTCGGCGACACCTTCGGCCTCGACGAGGAGGAGCTCGACGTGCTCGACGACGGCGGCACCGACGCCGAGGTCTCCGACCTGTCCGAGCCCGAGAACAGGTACGAGGCCGACGGCGGCAGCCTGGTCGAGGTCTACACGCGCATCGAGTCCCCCGAGGGCGAGCCGCTGCTGTTCGAGGCCTACTTCGACGCCGACGAGATCGACGACCGCCAGGCCGAGCTGGTCGCGCCGTTCCGCACCATCACCGTCGGCTCGCTGCTCGTCCTCGTCGTGGTCGCGACGCCGCTGCTGCTCGTGCTGACCCGTCGCCTCAACCGCGCCGCCGAGGAACGCGAGCGGCTCCTCGTCGACGCGGCGGACGCCTCCGACGCCGAGCGTCGCCGGATCGCCCGCGACCTGCACGACGGCGTCGTCCAGGACCTCGCCGGGACGACGTTCGCCCTGTCGGCCCTGGCCCGCACCGCGGGCGACCCCGCCGAGCGACGCCAGCTGACCGAGGCGAGCGAGAGCCTGCGCTCGACGATGCGCAGCCTGCGCTCGTTGCTCGTCGAGATCCACCCGCCCGGCCTGACCGCCGACGAGCTGCCCGCCGCGCTGCACGACCTCACCGCCGGTGCCGGCGACGGAGGTGTCGACGTCACGGTCGACGTCGAGCCCCTCGACGGCGTGGCCGACGAGACGGTCGCCCTCGCGTGGCGCGTCGCGCAGGAGGCCATCCGCAACACGTTCCGCCACGCCCACGCCCGGCGGCTCGACGTCCACGTGCGCTGCCAGGACGGGATGCTCGTCCTCACCGTCGCCGACGACGGCATCGGCTTCGACCCGGCCCGCGTGCGCGGCAGCTCCTACGGCCTGCGAGGGCTGACCAGCCTGACCCGCGACCAGGGCGGCCGGCTCGAGGTCACCTCGGCGCCCGGCTCCGGCACCGTCGTCCGGCTCGAGGTCGCGCCGTGACCGCCGCCGGGAGCGCTGTCGTCCGTGTCGTGCTGGTCGACGACCACGCGCTGGTGCGCGGCGGCCTGGCCCAGCTGCTCGACGGCGTCGACGACATCGAGGTCGTCGGACAGGCCGCCGGCGGCGAGGAGGCGATGACGGTCGTGGCCGAGACCGCCCCCGACGTCGTCGTGATGGACCTGCAGATGCCCGGTGTCGACGGTGTCACCGCGACCCGTCGGCTCGTGGCCGACCACCCCGGCACCCAGGTGCTGGTGCTGACGTCGTACTCCGACGCGGAGCGGATCGTCGCCGCCCTCGACGCCGGCGCCGTCGGCTACCTGCTCAAGGACGCCGACCCCGACGACGTCATCGAGGGCGTGCGCGCGGTCAGCCGCGGCGAGTCCCCCATCCACCCCCGCGCCGCCCGGTCGCTGCTCACCGCGCGACGCTCCGCGCCGACTCCTCTCGAGCTGACGCCGCGTGAGACCGAGGTGCTGACGCTCGTCCGCGCCGGGATGGCCAACAAGCAGATCGCCCGCCGGCTCGGCATCTCCGAGCGGACCGTCAAGTCCCACCTGACCTCGACGTTCGCCCGGATCGGTGTTCAGGACCGTACCCAGGCCGCGGTGTGGGCCGAGCGCAACGGCGTCGGCGACTGAGGTCGCTGCTAGTTGAGGTGCCAGATGGCGGCGTTGAGCGCGGTCGCGAAGGCGACCCACCCGGCGTACGGCAGCATCAGCAGCGCCGCCGCCCGCCGCCGCGTCCAGAACAGGACGATCGTGGCCACGACGGCCGCGAGCAGGACGACGATCTCGACCAGGGCCAGGCCGTAGCGGTCGGCGCCGAAGAAGAGCGGGGTCCACGCGGCGTTGAGGACCAGCTGGACGGCCCAGACGGTGAGCGAGCGGTCCCAGCCGACGACGCGCCAGGTGAGCCAGCCGGCGACGGCGATCATCACGTAGAGCACCGTCCACACCGGTCCGAACACCGAGCTGGGCGGGGCGAACGGCGGCAGGTCGAGGGCGGCGTACGTCGACCCCGCCGACGCCGCAGCCACGCCACCGAGGCCGGCGGCGACGGCCACCGCCGCGAGGAACCCGAGCAGCACGAGCCACGGGCTCGCGGTCGGTGGGGCGGTCCGGGCCGGGGCGTGCGCGCTCATGGCTCCATGCTGCCGTGGCCCGCCCGGCGCGCCTCCACCGCCACGGGTGGCCGCTGCGTTGTGATGGTCGTGGCCCCGCGGAGTATGAGTCCGCGGGGCCCAAAGCTTTTTCAGCCGACGTGGTCGGCGATCTCGTCGTGCAGCCGTGCCTTGATCTCGTCGGACGCGAACGACGCCGCGACGCCCGCCCGGGCCAGGTGGGCGAGGCCGTGCTCGTCGAGGTCGAGCAGGTCGGCCGCGATCTCGTACTCGCGGTTGAGGGTCGTGCCGAACATCGGCGGGTCGTCGGAGTTGATCGTCACCACGACCCCGGCCTCGACGAACTGCCGCAGCGGGTGCTCGGCCAGCGTCGCGACCGCACGCGTGGCGATGTTGGACGACGGGCAGACCTCGAGCGGGATCGCCCGGTCGGCGAGGTGGGCGAGCAGGGCGGGGTCGGCGGCCGCCGACGTCCCGTGACCGATCCGCTCGGCCCCGAGCAGCCGCAGCGCGTCCCAGATCGTCTCGGGCCCGGTCGTCTCGCCGGCGTGCGGCACCGAGTGCAGGCCCGCGGCGCGCGCGGTGTCGAAGTGCGGCGCGAACTGCGGCCGCGGCACCCCGATCTCGGGTCCGCCGAGCCCGAACCCGACCAGCGCGTCGGTGCGGTGCTCCAGCGCGTAGGTCAGCGTCGCGTCGGCCGCCGGGATGCCGCTCTCGCCCGGGATGTCGTAGATCCAGCGCATCACCAGCCCGAAGTCGCGCTCGGCCGCCACCCGCGCGTCCTCGATCGCCTCGGTGTAGCCCTCGATCGCGATCCCCGCCAGCACCGAGGTGTACGGCGTGCAGGTCAGCTCGGCGTAGCGCACGGCCTGGGTGGTCGCCAGCTCCCGCGCGACCTCGTAGGTCAGGTAGCGCACGTCGTCAGGCGTCCGGATCAGCCCGACCACCGACAGGTAGACCTCGATGAAGTGCGCGAAGTCGCGGAACTCGTAGAACGCCCGCAGTGCCTCGTCGTCCGTCGGCACGGTGCCCGGGTGCCGCTCGGCCAGCTCCTGCACGATCCGCATCGACGCGGACCCCACGTGGTGCACGTGCAGCTCGGCCTTGGGCAGTCCGGCGATGAACTCGGCATGGCGATGGGTCATCCCGCGGATGCTGCCAGCGCGGGCCGCCCTGGTGCCACTTCCGGCCGCCCCACCCGATCTGCCCGCCGCCACGGTGGTCGAGCCGCAGGGACGAAGTCACTGCGCGTCGAGACCCCGCAGCCGGCACGCCGGACCCGACCACACGGAGGTCGAGGAGGCCGCCCCACCCGTCACCAGACCCTCGTCCGCCGCCTCGAACGCACCATCGAATTGTCGGTGGTCGCCTCTAGAATCAGACCATGCCCAGCACCCGCCGGACCACCACAACTGCGAGCAGCGACCCGCTGCTCGAGTCGGTCCGAGGTGCCTGCGTCGAGACCAGCAAGGCCGAGGTCAACAAGCTCAACGCGGTCCTGGACTGGGCCTCGGTCAACGGCGCTGACGCCGCCGAGACCGCCGACCTGCTGG
>NZ_JAURVJ010000133.1 GCF_030655615.1 Nocardioides sp. | reverse complement strand
CTGGCGTTGTTGCCGCGGGGATTGCTCGGCGTGCCGGGCACGTTGGGTGTGCCGCGCTGCACGAACGGAGCGCCGCTCTCGCAGCTGGCGGGGAAGATCGGGGCGTCGGTGAGCTGGTCGCCGCGACGCCACTCGTCGCGCGGCTTGTAGCCGGCGGTGCACGGCGGCACGCTGTAGTCGAGCTGCAGGTTGACGTGGCCGAACCCGTCGGGCGGCGAGCCGGTGAAGCCACCCGCGATCACCCGGGGGAAGGTCACCAGCAGCTGCTCGACACCGTCGAGGTGCGAGACGACCACCTGGTTGATGGTGATCAGGTCGCTCAGCAGCACCGGGAGCGTCGGACCGAGCTCGTCGATGAGAGCGGTGATCTCGCGGGCGGCCGGCGGCGTGTCGTCGAGGACGGTGCGGATGTCGCGGTCGGAGTCGCGCAGCGCCCTGGTCAGCAGGGCGAGGTCGCGGGAGAACGACGTGATGTTGTCGCCGTTGTCGCGCTGGGTGCTCAGCGCGGTGAGGGCGGAGTCCAGCAGCTGGACGGTCTCGTCGGTGTTGGCGGCGGCGGTGTCGACGAACCTGCCGCCGTCGTCGATGAGCTGCTGCAGGGGACGTCCGGTGTCGGCGAACATGTCGCCGAGCTCGCTGATGAGGACCTGCAGGCTGCGCTGGTCGACGGAGTTGACGAAGCTGTCGAGCTCTACGAGCAGGTCGGCCTCGTCGACGGGGAGCGCCCCGGCCGAGCCGGCCATGACGCTGCCGTCCTTGGCGAACGGCGGGTCCTCGTCGGGCGGCTCGAAGTCGAGGTACTGCTCGCCGACCGCCGACAGGTTGTGGACGTACATCGGCGAGTCGAGGGGCACCTCGACGCCCTCCTCGATCGTCAGCTCGAGGTCGACGCCGTCACGGGTGGCGTCCATCGAGGTGACCTTGCCGATCTTGATGCCGCGGTAGGTCACCTCGCTGCCCTCGAAGAGCCCACCCGACGTCGGGAGCGTGACGTGGACCTCGTAGCCGCGGCCGAGGACGCGGTCGACGAGGCCGAGGTAGTTGGCGGCGATGTAGACGATGCCGATCGCGGACAGGACGACGAACGCGACCAGGCGCAGACGGACGGCGCGGGTCATGACGCACCGCCCCCGAAGAGGGTCGTGTTGTCGGCGGTCGGCGGCGGCTCGCCGCTGCTCAGCGCGGCGCTCAGCCGGCCGAGGCCCGGCAGGTCGATCTCGGGCAGCGACGTGCTCAGGCCGCCGAGCCCGTCGATCAGGCCGCCGACGGGGCCGAGGGCGCGGCAGACGCCGGTGGAGCGCCACTTCTTGGTGGTGCAGCGCTTGATCAGCTCGGGCATCAACGTCACCGAGCTCAGCACCTTGCGGCAGGCCTTGGAGTCGATCCGGCCGCTGCGCAGGCACTGGAGCACCTGGTCGAGGGCCTCGGTGGAGATGGGCAGGTCGGGAAGCCCGGGGACGTCGGGCAGCCCGCCGGAGGGCAGGAAGTTCTCCAGGCTGATGTCGGCGCGGATCGAGGTGTTGGCGTAGTCGCCGAGCACGATCTCGGAGGCCTCCTTGGGGAACGGGAAGCTCACGAGGAGGTTGAGACCCGGGGCGAGGGAGTCCCCGGCGGCGCTGAGGTTGCGGACGATCGGCTGGAGGTCGCGCAGCTGGGCGAGCAGGTCGCGCTTGCTGGAGCGGATCACGCGGGTGCCGACCACCCCGAGCCGGTCGAGCGAGGAGAGCATCCCGACGAGCTCGTCGGTCTGCTGGTCGAGGACGTCGATGGCCGGGCCGGTGACGTCGAGGGCGTCGGTGATCGTCTGCTTCTCGCGGTTGAGGGTCGAGGTCAGGTTGTTGAGCGACTCCAGGGCGCGGATGATGTCGCCCTTCTGGTCGTCGAGGGTGCCGACGAAGCGGTCGAGGCTGCCGAGGAGGTCGCGCAGCTCCTGCTGGCGACCGCTCATCGCCGCGTTGAGCTCCTTGGTGATCGTGCCGAGCTGGGCGACGCCGCCCCCGCTGAGGAGGAACGACAGCGCGCCCAGGACCTCCTCGACCTCCGGGTTGCGGCCGGTCTGGTCGAGGCCGATGCTGTCGTCGGGGTTGTCGCCGAGCCGGCCGACGGGGGCGGCGTCGGTGGGCTCCTCGAGGGCGACGTACTTCTCGCCGAGCAGGCTGACCTGGCGGATCTCGGCGGTCGCGTTGTCGGGCAGCACGATGTCGTCGCGCACGCGCAGCGTGACGCGGGCGTGCCAGCCGACGCGGTCGACCTCGGTCACCTCGCCGACGGTGACGTCGTCGACCATCACCGGCGAGCGCGGGACGACGTTGAGGATGTCCTCGAACTCGGCGGTGACCTCGTAGGCGTGGTCGGCGTCGACGGGTGACCCGGGCAGCGGCAGGTCGTAGGCGCCGTCGAAGTCGCAGGCGCTGAGCCCGCCGCCGAGCAGCGCGCCGGCGAGCACCATGGCGAGGCCACGCCGGGAGCTCCTCACGACGCACCCCCGGCCAGGAGCTCGGCGAGCGTCGGGGGCTCGGCGCTGGTGTAGGCGTCGACCTGGGGTGCCGCGTCGGCGGTGCCCGGGCCCGTCGCCGGGCGAGGCGCGGTGTCCGACGTGGTCCTGGTGGACGGGGTCGCGGGCGGGATCGTCGGGAGCTGGTTCTCGGCCGGCTCGAGGAGCGCGGCGAAGAGCTGGCAGGCGAGGTTCTTGCTGACCGCGGGCAGGTCGGACTGCTGGACGATCGAGCACAGGAAGCCGTCGGCGTCGAAGGCGTTGCCGCTGACGCCGATGCGGGAGCCGACCGAGCCCGACTCGACGTTGTAGGCGAGCACGAGGTTGCCCATCGCCACCGGAGCGACCTCGAGGGCCTGGTCGAGGCTGGTCTTCTCCGACGCGATGGTCCGCATCACGCGGCTCAGCTTGCGGACGTCGGTGACGAGGGCCTTGCGGTTGTTCTTGACGAACCCGCGCACGGTGCCCACGGTGTCGGCCACGGCGGCCAGCGTGGCCCGCAGCTCGCCGCGCTCGTCGGAGAGCTGCCCGGCGACGTCGGCGAGGTCGGCCATGAAGGCGCGGACGAGGGTGTCGTTGTCGGCGAGCGTGGTGGTGAACTCGGCGAGCTGGCTGACGGTCGCGAAGAGGTCGCCGCTGCTGTTGCCGAAGGTGGTGGCAGCCGCGGCGAGGTTGCGCAGCATGGCGTTGCCGGCCTTGCCCTGCCCCTCGAGGGCGTTGGCGCCCGCGGTGACCAGGTGGTTGAGGGTGCCGTCGGCGTTGACGCCGTTGGGGCCGAGCGTCGAGGCCAGGTCGCGCAGCGAGGCGTAGATGCGGTCGAGCTCGACCGGCACCAGCGTGGTCTGGACGTCGATGTCGGCCCCGTCGGCCATCGCCTGGTCACCCTCGACCCAGACGGGCGTGAGCTGCACGAAGCGGTCGGCGACGAGGGTCGGGGTGATGATCGCGGCCGTCGCGTCGGCCGGGATGCTGACGTCGCCGTCGTACTCCATCTCGACGCGGACCGACTCGCCCTCGGGGGTCACCTCGGTGACCTTGCCGACGGTGACGCCGAGGACGCGCACGTCGGTGCCCTCGTAGATGCTGACGGCGCGGTCGAAGTGGGCGGTGACCTTCTTGGGCTCGGTGGCCTCGCCGCGGTCGACGAGGACGAAGCCCACGCCGACGAGCGCGATGATGAGCAGGATCGCGGTGCGGGTGGTGAAGAGCTTTCTCACTTGAGCACCTCCGGGACCCCGGGGATGAACTCGCCGGTCGGGATGGCCAGCAGGTTGACCGCGTAGGCGTCGAACCAGGGGCCGGTGCCGATGATGTTGCTGAGGATCTGGGTGTAGGGGCCGAGGGCGTTGAGCGTGGCCTTCAGCTCCTTCTCGCGGCTGATGAGCGTGTCGAGCAGGTCGTCGACCTCGCTGAGCGCGGGCCCGATCTGGGCCTGGTTGTCGGTGGCGACGCCGCGCAGCTCGCGCGCCAGGAGCCGGGCGTTGACCAGGAGCCGGTGGATGGCGGCCTTGCGCTTCTGGAGCTCCTTGAACACGAGATCGGCGCTGCCCATGAGGTCGACGAGCTCGTCGCTGCGGTCGGCCAGGACCCGGGAGACGTTGTTGGAGCTGGCGAACAGCTGCTGGAGCTCGGCGTCGCGCGAGGACACCGACTGCGAGAGGCGCGAGAGCCCGCGGAAGCTCGCGGCGATCTCGGGGGCGGCCGAGTCGACGGTCTCGCTGAGGACGTCGAAGGCGTCCTTGAGGGCGTCCTTGTCGATGTCCTCGGTGGTCTTGGTGAGGTCGCCGAAGACGCCGATGATGTCGTAGGCCGACCGGGTGCGCTCGAGCGGGATCGGGTCGTCCTGGGACAGGTCGCCCTCGCCGGAGGGGGTCACCCGCAGGTACTTCTCGCCGAGCAGGTTGAGCACCTCGACGGCCGCGGTGGTCTTCTCCCCCATGTCGATGCCCTGGTCGACGCTGAAGGTGACGAGCACCTTGGAGTCCTGCAGCTCGACGTCGGACACCCTGCCGGAGCGGATGCCGCCGACCTGCACGCTGCTGCCCTTGCGGATGCCGGAGGCGTCGGTGAACCAGGCCTGGTAGGTCTCGCCGCGGAAGCCGGGGAACTTCGACAGGTTGAACGCCGCCGCCATGACGAGCAGCATCAGCACCAGGGTGACGGCGCCGTAGCGCATGGTCCGGGCCTCGTTTTGCCGGCTCATACGGGGTCCCCGGGGCGTTGTGCGACGGGGGAGCGAAGCGGAGGAGACGCAGAACGTCCTGGGGTGTTCATCGGTTGCACCTGGGGGCCGTGGACCGGAAGTCGATGCTGTTGAGCTGCTGGTTGAGCTCACGGATGACGGGGAGGCCGCTGATGACCGGGAGGGTGATCTTCCCGGCGAAGCCACAGATGTAGTAGTTGTACCAAGATCCGTAGGTGCCGGTCCGGGTCTGGTCGGTCATCGACTCGGGCAGCCGGTCGAAGATCTCGACGACGAGCTTCTTGTTCTTGGGCTTGTTGAGCAGGCGGGACAGCTTGCGCAGCTCGGCGATGTCGCCCTTGAGCAACGGGCGGCCCTGCTTGAGTAGGTCGGCGACGACGACGGTCAGGTCGGAGATGCTGGTCAGCGAGTTGCCGATCGTCTCGCGGTCGTCGGCGAGGTCGCCCATCCAGTCGCGGAGCTCGACGATCAGTCGCTCCAGCTGGACGTGGCGGGAGTCGACGGTCTGGAGGGTCTGACCCAGGTTGTCGACGACCTCGCCGATGAGCTGGTCACGATCGGCCAGGGTGTTGGTGAGCGACGCCGTGTTCTGCAGCAGCGAGGCGACGGTGCCGCCCTCGCCCTGCAGCACCTGGACGAGGTTCATCGTCAGCTCGTTGACGTCCTTCGGCTCGAGCGCCTGGAACAGCGGCTTGAAGCCGTTGAACAGCGTCGTGAGGTCGAGCGCCGGCTCGGTCTGGGTCATCGGGATGACGTCGTCCTCCTCGAGCTCGTCGGCCCCCTTGTCGATGCCCTCCTCGAGCGCGAGGTAGCGGTCACCGACGAGGTTGAGGAAGCGGATCTCGGCGCGGGAGGCCGTGGTGAGCGGGACGTCGGCCTTGACCCGGAAGGTCACGAGGGCGTTGGCGTTCTGGTCGCCGTAGTGGTCGACCTCCTTGACCTCGCCGACGCTGACGCCGGCGACGCGGACGTCGTCGCCCTTCTCGAGCGAGCTCGCGTTGACGAAGGCCGCCTGGTAGGTGCGGCCGTCGCCGAAGCCGATGTTGCCCATGATGACGGCGAGCAGGCCGGTCACGAGGAGCGAGACCACCGTGAAGATGCCGAGCTTGACGCCGGCGACGACGGTCGTGCTGTTGCGGCTGGAGGCGCCGGCCATCAGTCGTCCTCCCCTGCTGCCGAGCCGCGGACGACGGGCCCGTAGAGCAGTGATCCGAGCGAGCCGTAGGAGTCGGCCGCCCGACCCGTGTGGTCGGCCAGCAGCGCGTTGATGACCTGCTGCTCACCGGTGGTGCCGGCGTACCCGCTCGACATGCCGACGCCGTAGCCGGCGCCGCGCGCCCACCGGGGGGCGGGCCGGGGCAGGGGCAGTCCGGGGACGACCGGGACGTCGCTGGTCGGGGGGTTGTCGTCGATGTCGGTGCCGTCGTCGAACTGGACCGGGCCGATCGGCACCGGAGGGAACGGCAGCCCGGAGCACCAGGGACCGTGGCCGATCTCGCCGTACTTGGGCAGGTCGTCCTTGGTGTAGGCGCCGTACTGGGCGGTGCCGAGCTCGATGTACTGCTTGACCTGGTTGCCCTCGAAGGTCTTGGCCAGGATCGGGGCGTAGCGGGCGGCGCCCTTGAGCAGGCAGGGCAGCTCGGGCGAGTAGGTCGCGAGCAGCTTGAGCACGGGGGCGCCGACCTGGCCGACCTTGATGAGGTTGGCCTCGTTGTCGGCGAGGATCGTGCGGCTAGTGTCGGCCAGGCCGGTCAGGTCGCTGAAGAAGACGTCGAGGGACTGCTTCTTCTGCAGGATCGTGCGGCTGGTGACCGTGAGGTTGTCGAGCACGCGGAGCAGGTCGGGCGCGGCGAGGTCGTAGGTGTCGGCGACGTCGGCGATCAGCCCGAGGTCGGTCTTGAGCGTCGGGAGGGAGTCCTCGATGCCGCCGATGTAGGAGTTGAGGTCCTCGAGGGTCTCGCCGAGCTGGTCGCCACGGCCCTCGAGGGCGTTGGCCAGGGCGCTGAGCGTCATGTTGAGGTCGGCGGGGTCGACCGAGCGCAGCAGCGGGAAGAGGTCGGCCAGGATCCGGCTGAGCTCGACGTTGGTCTCGACGCGCGACGACGGGATCACGGCGTCGGGCGCGAGCGCGGTGTCGGACGGGGCATCGGGCTCGACGAAGGAGATGTACTTCTGCCCGAACAGCGTCGTCGGCAGGATCTGGACCTCGACGTTGTCGGGCAGCTCGCGGGCGGCCTCCGGGTCGAGGGCGACCGTGATCTCGGCCTCCTTGCCGTCCTGGGCGACCTCGCGGACCTGGCCGATGAGCACCCCGTTGCGGCGTACGTCGCCGAACTTGGCGAGCTGCAGGCCCGCGCGGTCGGCCTTGATCGTGATCATCGTGACGTCGGCGAACTTCTTGTCGTAGATCGCGATCGACAGCGCGATCAGCAGCGCCATGGCCGTCAGGAAGGCAACGCCCGCGACGAGGAGCCGGAGGTGCTCCCGCCGGGTGTCGTGGTGGATGTTGACCAGCATCGGCATCAGGCCACTACCCCGTGATCCGGACGGTCGTCGTGGAGCCCCAGATGGCGAAGCTGAGGAAGAAGTCGGCGACGACCGTGAAGACGATGCTGGTGCGGATCGCGCGGCCCACGGCCTGACCGACGCCGGCCGGGCCGCCGGAGGCCGTGTAGCCGTAGTAGCAGTGGATGAGGATGATCGCGGCAGCGAGGAAGAGGAGCTTGGCGAACGACCACAGGATGTCGATGGGCGGCAGGAACTGCAGGAAGTAGTGGTCGTAGGTGCCGCTGGACTGGCCGTAGATGTAGACGACGATCAGCCGGGGCGAGAGGTAGGACGCGCTGAGGGCCACGATGTAGAGCGGGATCACGGCGATGAAGGCGGCGATCATCCGGGTGGTGACCAGGAACGGCAGCGACGGGATGCCCATCACCTCGAGGGCGTCGATCTCCTCGGAGATGCGCATGGCGCCGAGACGGGCCGTGTAGCCGCACCCGACGGTGGCCGCGAGCGCGATCGAGGAGATGAGCGGCGCGACCTCGCGGGTGTTGAAGTAGGCCGAGATGAACGCGCTGAACTTGGCGACGCCGATCTGGCTCAGCGAGGCGTAGCCCTGGATGCCGACCTCGGTGCCGGCGAAGAACGCGAGGAACGCGATCACGCCGACGCTGCCGGCGATGAGCGCGAGCGCGCCCGAGCCGAAGGTGACCTCGGCGAGGGTCGCGGTGATCTCACGGGGGTAGCGGCGGATGGCCCGCGGCACCCAGAACAGCGCGCGGGCGTAGAACAGCAGCTGGTCGCCGTAGCCCTCGAGGGAGCGACGGGGCGCCTTGAGGGCCGCGCCCGCGACCGACCCGATGCTCATATGCCCACCGGCGGGACGATCTGGAAGTAGATGGCCGTAATGACCGCGTTCATGAAGAACAGCAGCATGAAGGCGATGATCACCGACTCGTTGACCGCGCGACCGACCCCGCTGGGGCCGCCGCCGGCGTTGAGGCCCTTGTAGGCGCCCACGACCGCGGCCATCGCCCCGAACACGACGGCCTTGACGATCGCGATGTAGAGGTCGCTGATCGAGGCGAGCGCGGTGAAGTTGGAGAGGAACGCGCCGGCCGAGCCGCCCTGGACGATGACGGTGAAGAAGTAGCCGCCACCGATGCCGGCCCCGATGACGATGCCGATGATCATCAGGGCGACGAACATCGTGGCGGCCACGCGCGGGGCGACGAGGCGGGCGATCGGGTCGACGCCGAGGACCTCCATGGCGTCGATCTCCTCGCGGATCTTGCGGGCGCCCATGTCGGAGCAGATGGCCGACCCGGCGGCGCCGGCGATGATGAGGGCCGCGGCGATCGGAGCCGCCTCCCGCACGACGGCGAGCACCGCGGTCGCGCCGGCGAACGACTGGGCGCCGAGCTGGCCGGTGAGGTTGCCGACCTGGAGCGAGATGACCGCGCCGAACGGGATCGAGACCAGGATCGTCGGCATCAGCGTGACGCTGGTGATGAACCAGGCCTGCTCGACGAACTCGCGGAACTGGAAGCGGGTGGTGAACAGCCGCTTGACGACGTCGACCGTCATCACGGCGATCTCTCCGGGTCCCCGGATGACCCCAGCAGCGCTCAGCGCCATCTTGGTCACCTTCTCCCCATGAGTCGGTCGGTGGGTGCAGCGCCACGACAATAGAACGTGTTCTCGTTTTGAACAATGAGACGACTCTTAGGGGTGTGGCGCCAGGTGTTCTGGTGACGTCGGTCACCCCGCGCCGCCCAATGTAGGTCGCGACCGGCTCTCTAGGATGCGGAATGCCGGATCGTTGCGAGGGACCCAGCGGACCGGTCGGACGAGGAGGTACGGGGGTGGGTATGACAGGCGACCTGTGGTCCGCCTTCCCGCTCGACCCCCGCGACCGGGGGCACGCCGGGCTCCGTGCCTCCGACGAGGACCGCGAGCGGATCACCGGCGTGCTGTCCACGGCCTTCGCCGACGGCCGCCTCGATCGGGACGAGCTCGAGGAGCGGATCGATAAGGTCAACGCGGCCCGCACGCTCGGCGAGCTGCCCCCTCTGGTCGCCGACCTGGTGCCGCTCAAGACGCCGCCCCCGCGGTCGCCGAAGTCGCTGGTCGGGGTCCCGTCAGAAGTGCTGCACCAGCGCGCCGTCGAGCGGTGGGGCGAGCAGCGGCGTCACGCGCTCTTCACGCTCCTCCTGTCGTCGCTGATCACCTGGTTCATCTGGCTGGCGGCCAGCGGCGGCGACACCTTCCCGTGGCCTGTGTTCGTCACCGCCCTCGGGCTCCTCAACGTGGTGAAGGTGGTCTCGGGGCGCGAGCAGACCGTCCGCGACGAGGTACGCCGCCTCGAGAAGAAGCAGGCCCGCCAGCAGCGCTGGCCCAAGGGCCTCCCGTGAGCCGGCTGAGCCCCCGCAACGTCGTCGGCGCCGTCCGCGAGCACCCGTCCGGGCTGCTCCTGGGACTGCAGCTCCTCGCCGTGCTGGCCTACCCGTTCCTCGACGGCAACGTCGCCGGGCGGGCGGTGCTCGGCGCCGTCCAGGTGGGCGTGGTGCTCGCGGCCGCCTGGGCGGTGCGTCGTACGCCGACCCTGTCGTGGGTCGCCCTCCTGCTGGCCGGCCCGGCGATGGTCTTCAGCGTGCTCGAGGCGGTGAGCGAGGACGCCGGGTGGGCGGTGCTGCTCTCGGCGTCGTTCCACGTGCCGTTCTACCTGTTCGTCTCCTACGCGATGATCCGCTACCTCTTCCACGACGACCGGGTGACCCGCGACGAGCTCTTCGCGACGGGGGCCGCGTTCACCGTCGTCGCCTGGGCCTTCGCCTACGTCTACGCCGCCGGCCAGGTGATCTGGCCCGGCTCGTTCATCGCCTACTCCGGCGGGGGCGAACGGCCGTGGTTCGAGCTGCTCTACCTCTCCTTCACGACCCTGACCTCGGTCGGGCTGTCCGACGTCTCACCCGTCATGGATCACGCCCGGTCGTTGGTCATGATCGAGCAGCTCGCCGGCGTCTTCTACGTCGCGCTCGTGGTGGCCCGGCTGGTCGGGCTGACCGCGCGGGGTCGGACCTAGCTGTCCTGGCCCGAGGGCGGCGGCCGGTGCTTCCGCGGCAGCCCGGCCACGACGAGGTCGTAGGACACGTCGACCGCCTCGAGGAGCTCGTCGTCGGGGACACCGTCGAGGGCCAGGCTGTTCCAACCGCTGCGCCCGATGTAGCGCATCACCGACGCGGCGTCGGGATAGCGCTCGAGCCACTCGTCGGCGACCTCGCGTGTCGCCCCGGCCTTGACCCCGACGCTCTCGGCGCCGAGGAACGCGAAGATCTTGCCCTTGTCGTCAGGACCCACCTTGATGACCGTGTGCTCGTGGTCCCACGGGTTGTCGGGCCAGGCACCGGGCTTGGCGAGGCAGTGCTCCATCAGCTGCTCGACGTCCACGGGCTCAATCTAGGTCCCGCAGTCAGACGTACAGAGGTGCGCGTCGGGGCCCGGTCGGCCACCTGGCTGAGCGTGGGCGCGAGGTGGTCGGCTCATCTGTGTACGTCCGGCTACGCCGCCGCAGCGAGGACTTGTCGACAGGCTCACTAGACTTCGGGACGTGTCGCACGACGTGGAGAGCTCCTGCTGTGCCCCCACGCGCGGTGCGTCCTCGTCCGCGCCGGCTCCCCCGCCTCGTCGGGCCGCGGGTGGCCGCGCGACCGGGTTGGTCGACGTACCGGGTGGACGCTTCGCGATGGGCTACGACGGCCCGCTGGCCAACCCGCGCGAGGGCGAGGGGCCCGTGCGCGAGGTCGAGCTGGCGGCCTATCGGATCGGCGCGACGACGGTGACCAACCAGCAGTTCGCGACGTTCGTGAAGGCGACCGGCCACGAGACCGAGGCCGAGCGCACGGGGTGGTCCTTCGTGTTCCACCAGCTCGTGACCGACGAGCGCGCGGTGCGCGGCCGGGCCGCGGGCGCCGAGTGGTGGCTGGGCGTCGACGGCGCCGACTGGCGCCACCCCCACGGGCCGGGCAGCGACGCCGGGCGGATGGCGCAGCACCCGGTCGTCCACGTGTCGATCGGCGACGCCGAGGCCTACTGCGACTGGACCGGTACCCGGCTGCCCACCGAGGCCGAGTGGGAGCGCGCCGCGCGCGGCGGGCTCGAGGGCGCCCTCTACTCCTGGGGCGACGAGCACCCCGACACCCTGCGCACGCCGCCCTGCACGATCTGGCGCGGCGACTTCCCGGTGCGCCACGAGGACGGGCCGGCGGCCGTCGGCACGACGCCGGTCAAGACCCACCGGCCCAACGGGTTCGGGCTCTTCCAGGCCTCCGGCAACGTGTGGGAGTGGACCGCCGACCCGTGGTCGCTCGACGGCGAGGTCGACGAGGGTCAGCGGGTCCGCCGCGGCGGGTCCTACCTGTGCCACGACTCCTACTGCAACCGCTACCGCGTCGCCGCCCGCGACAAGAACGCGGTCGACGACCACACCGGCAACATCGGGTTCCGGGTCGCCGCCTGAGCGACCTCGGGTCTCACCAGTCGCCGCGCAGCACGCGGAGGTGCTCGAGCACCCGGGCAGCCGTCCGGGCCTCGAAGTAGCTCGCCTCGTCGCCCGGGTGGGCCGGCCGGCTGGTCCGGCGGTCGAGCTCCTCGAGGAGCGAGTGCGGCTCGGTCGTCCCGGTCCCGCCGACCACCCGGTAGACCTGCGTCATCAGCGGTAGCCGCGCGTAGCCAGTCAGCTCGTGGCGCCGCCTGATGGCGTCGAGGGCGAAGCGGGCCCCGGCCTGCGGGTCGAGGTGCCACCGCCGGGGGTGGTCCGGAGTGGTCTCGCCCGGCGGCGGGACCCGGCGCCCGTCACGCTTGGCGGCGGTGCGCCGGACGGCGTACGCCTGCTGCTCGGCCCACCGGACGGCCCGGGACGCCTCCAGCAGGTCGGCCGCGGCGACCAGGTGGGCCGACGTGCCGTCGACGGCGCCACCGACGTGGTCGGCCAGGAGCTCCAGGGTCACCGTGAACCCGAGCGGGCAGTACCACTCGACGCACTGCTGGAGCGCCAGGTAGCGCAGCGCGAAGGGGAGGTCGGGGTCGTGGACGCGTCGCTGCTCGCGGCCGTGACCCATCACCGCAGCCTAGGGCGCTGCGCTCAGTCGACCCGGAACTCGCCGCCGCACGTGGTGGCCGGCTTGTTGTAGGTGTCGCCCGGCACCGCGACCCGCCACACGTAGCGGCCGCGCTGGCCGAGCGCGACCGGCTCGCTGCGGTAGGTCCCGTTGGTCGTGACGGACACACGCTGTCGGCGGATGAGCTTGCGGGGCTGGCAGCCCGTCTCTGCGCCGTCGGCGAAGGGGCCGAAGACCTGGACGGTCGCCGGACGCCGACCGGGGTAGGCCTGGCCCAGCCGGAAGCGCGGGCGGAACGACGCCGCGCGCTCGACCGTGCCGATCGCGAGGAGCCGGACGACCGGTTGCCCCTGCACCGCGACGGTGCTGGTGCGGGGGTAGGCGTCGCCCAGCTTGAGGCCCGCCTGGACGACCCGCGAGGCGCCACGGGCGCGTGGCACCAGGTAGCGGAGCTGCGACGGGGTCAGCCGGTGGGTGACTGTGCCGGAGGTCAACGGTCCCGGACGTGGAGCCCCCGCCGAAAAGGTGAAGCGGCCGTCGAGGTCGGTCCTGGCCTCGAACGGCGACGTGCCGCCGGGGCTGATCGTAAGTGCGACCTCCGGGACGGGAGCGCCGGTGTGCGAGCGGACCGTCGCGGTGTAGACGACCTGCTCGCCGACGCCGACGCTCGTCGCCGACGGGACGAGGGTGACGCGGTAGGGGCCGGCGAGCCGGCAGTTCTCGTCGACGAGGGAGGCGGCGTAGGCGCGGACGAGCGGGCCGTTGGCCCGCTGGTCGGTACGCCGCCGCTGGGCGGTCCCGTCGTGCCTGAAGCCGCGGCCGTAGAGCAGGTGCTGGACCGCCACGTCGACGGCTGCGGCCTGGAGCCGTCGGTCCGCCGGCGTCTGGCTCGGTGCGGGGACGCCGTACCGGCCGAGCAGCAGCGCCGCGCAGGAGGTCTTGCCGGGTCCGACCCGCCGGCCGCCGCTGGCGCGGAAGTTGCGGGTCGTGCGGGCGCCGACGAACACCCGGGTGGAACCGCGCCGCCGCGGGTCGGTGCGGTAGACCACGGTCGAGCGGTCGACGCGGCGGGCGCCGATCCAGCCCGAGGCGGCCCTGCCGGTCCTGGGGATCGCGAACCCGGTCCACGGCCGGTCGCCCGGTCGGGCGCGGGCGTCGGGACCGTCCTCGCCGGACGACGGCGCGGCGACCAGCAGGGCGGCCAGCGTCACCGCGGAGACCGCGGCGGCCAGAGCCCGTCGTGCTGGTGAGGTCATGCGCTTCCTCCGCTCGTCAGGGGTGTGGGTCGACGGGCTCGGGGATGTCGTCGGGGTCGATCGCGTCGGCCGGGTCCTCGGGCTGGGCCGACGGGCTGCCCCCGTGGTGACGCGGCCGGCCGCCGTGCCGCGGCCCGCTCGACGGGGCCGCCGGTTGCTCCACCGCGGGAACCGGCGGCGGCTCGACCGGTGGGTCCGGCGTCGGAGGCGGAGGTGGTGGGGGCACGTCGGCGGTGCCCCGCCGGGTGGGACCGGCGCCGGTCGGCGCGACCTCCCAGCGGTAGCGCCCAGCCGCCAGCCGTCGTACGACGAGCGCGACGGGTCGCGCCCCGATGGTGAGGGTGCGCCGGTCGACGACCCTCCCCTGCGGTCCACGGAGCAACCACCGGACGCGACCCCGCGCCGGCGCGGCCAGCCGGAC
>NZ_JAURVJ010000128.1 GCF_030655615.1 Nocardioides sp. | reverse complement strand
ATGAGCCAACCCACAGCTGACGGCCACGAGAATGACGACCGTCGACCCACCTGGACGGTCCAGAGCGTCTACGACCCCGACGGAGGCGGCAAGGACTTCGCCTACACCGTCGGTCTCGACGACATCGGCCACCCCGAGCTGCACCTGTGGGCACGCCCCGGGCTCGGTGACGACCCAGGCGACGACTGGATGTTCAGCCCCGCCGACCGGTGTCACATCCTCAACGAGCTGGCCTTCCAGCTCGTCGACGGCTCGATCACCGTCGGCAGCGAGATCGTCCGTCACTACGACGACGGCGACGCGACGGTGCGGTTCACGATCGGCCGGCCTGGCGACGTCCACGAGCTCGAGGCCTTCGGCGTCGCCCCGGGCGCTCTCGTGCTGCCCGTGCGATGGTCATTGAGTCGGGCCCCGGAGGGTCCGGCGAAGGCCCTGGTCGGGCGCGCGCTGGTCAGAGCCAAGGCGGCGCGTCGCGAGATCCTCGCGACGGTCGACCGCCGGCGGCCGGCACCGCCCGGCTGGGAGCTCGACGGGCCCGTGACGTGGCGACGGACCCAGCGATGGGGACCGCTCACCCCGGTCGTGCTGGCTCGCGCGGCGCAGCTGTGGCAGGCCGACGCCAACGAGCTGAGCTGGTTGCTCAGCAACGCTGTCGACGTGCGCGAGGCGGGGTCCCTGACCTGGCCGATCTCGCTGGCCCTGGCCGCCGCGCGGCCGGCTGGTCGCCGCGAGGCCATGGATCGGCTCCCGCTCGACGTGGTCGCGCTCGTCGACCACGTGGCCGACGCACCTGTGTCTGCGGCTCGCTGGTCTCAGTTGATGCAGCTGGTGTGGGGCGGGCCGATCGACGACCCGGACGACGCGCTGCGTGCTCGCCGCAGCATGAAGGGTCTGCTCGTCGACGTGACGTTGGCCTGCCTGGCCGTCGAGGTCGTCGCGGATGTCATCGATCCCCAGGTGCTGGTGCACGGACGCGGGCCCTGGGACGACGCTCTGGCACCCGGCGACGACACCGCCGATGGCTTGAGGGCGTCGCCCGAGGTCGTCGACGTCGTACGCCGCCTGCTCGACCCGCTGACGGTCCCACAGCTCAGCTCGCTCGCCACCCGGCACGCGGTGGCTCGCGACGGTGATGACGACGACGGCTTCGGTGCGGTGACGATGCGGCTGCGCGGCTGGGCGCTCGTGGGTCCGGCGGGGTGCCCGTGGCGACCGACGATTGGATCGGTCCGGGCGTGGCGCGAGCGCGCCGGGCTCGTCGGCGCGGTGCTCGGCACGGACCCCGAGCCGCACCAGGACCTGCGGGAGTGGGCGACGGTGGTCGCGAGCGCCCTCACCCACCGGGCCCGCTTGTCGGCGGACGAGGTGCACACGATCGCCCGGCCGTTCCGAGACCTGGTTCCCCACCTCGAGACCGTGCTCAACGAGCCCATCCTGCGGCTTGGCGACCAGGCCTCGTGACCGACGTGGTCACGCCGCAGGAGTTATCCACAGATCGCGAAACCCCACTACCGCTAAGGTTCTGAGCGGCGCAGGCTGCTGCCATGTCTCGGTCACGGAAGTCACCCAGGTCCCCGTCCACCCACCCGTTCCGCTCCGTCGCGAGCCAGATGACGATGGACGACCACGTCGCCGTCGAGGAGTCCGCGGCCGCTGAGCTGCGGGGTGACTGGGCGACGGCCTACGAGAGACATCGCGCGGTCCCGATGTTCGCGCAGTCTCTGCACGGCGGCCATCTCCGCGTGATGGCTGACCTGGGCGAGGCCGCGCCGGACTGGTTGCGCACGCGGTTCGTCACGACGTTGGTGCGGCGGTGGGAGGTCTACGGCCAGCCACGACGCGCCGGACGCGTGCTGCAGCACGTCGTGCCCGTCGTCTACCCGCACGGCATCCCCTTTGCCGCGATCGGGTGCGACCACGTCGAGCAGGTCATGACCTTCATCTTCGGGCGCGACTGGGTCCTGCGGCAGGCCGACACCTACGACCTCGGCGGGCTGAGCGACCTGCTCCACCTGCCAGCGGCGGCCGGGATGGTCGCGACCGCGAGCCACCTCGCCGCGTGGAACCGGGCACCGATGGGCGGCTACCGCGTGGTCGGTGCCGACGGCGAGGTCGCCGTGGTCGCCGATGCCGAGACCGGTGAGGAGGTCGAGCTGCTCGACCTCGGACTCACCCACCTGCACGAGGTGGGCACGCACGTGCTCGGGCGTGTCGTGCCCACCTCGTCCGCACCCGGCCGCCTCTTCGACTGGCGGGCGCTGCCGATCGACGGGCGTACGGCCGCTGCGGTCGCGAGGCACCCGGAGCGCTGGCTCAAGATCCTGGCCGCCCGCGGTGCGTCGCGAGCGCTGCCGGAGGCCTACTCGCACCTCACCGACACCTCGCTCACCGCTGACCTGCCGCAGCACGCGTGGGGCGCACTGCTCGGCCAACCGGTCGACGAGGACCTGCCACGGCCGCCCCGGTCGCTCGCCGCCGACGCGCTGCGAGCGGCGCTCGGGCTCGCGGTCGACGAGGCCGACGTACGCCGGCAGCGTCACCTGGTCGCCGAGCTGCTCCTCGACGAGGCGCTCGACGCCCGGACCTTGGCGCGGTTCGCGACGTCGAAGCACCGCACCGCGTGGCAGACCCTGGCGCGCGAGCTGCCGGCGTACGCCGCCCGACGCTGCGACGAGGCGCTGTGGATGATCGACGCGTCGACCACGGAAGGGCTGGCGGGCTGATGTCGAACCGGAGGAAGACTCGTCAGCAGCGAGAGCTCAAGCGCGCGGCGCGACCGGCCTCGCGATCGGAGGCTCCGCCGCACCCGCTCGAGGGGATGGAGCCGTGGATCTGGGCGATGCAGGACGCTGACGAGGCCGAGCGGCGTGGTGACGTCGCGGGCGCGCTTGAGGTGATCATGCGTCGTCCGCTGGACCAGAACGGCGACCTGTTCTGGAGGCTGGAGCGCATCCGTCGGCTGCGACAGCTCGACGAGCTGGCGCCGGTGCTCCCCGCCTGGGTGACGTCGAGGTGGATCCTCACCCAGGCGACGCAGATCATCGACGACCGGGACCCGGGCGCACGGTCCCGGCGACTACGTGCGCTCGACGTCGCCCAGGAGCTCTCCGGGCTGGACGCCGACGAGGCGTCGTCGGTGAGCCTGATGGACCACGACTGGTTCTACCGCCAGGTGCTCCTGTGGGAGGAGGGCGCCCTCGGCGAGTTCCTCAGCCGCTCGGCGACGCCCGACCTCGTGGCGGGGGCCGACCGGATCGCCGAGTGGGCCGCCGCGCCGATGGGGGGCTTCGTCTACCTCGGCGCGGCGGCCGGTCGGTCGCGCTGGACCGACCTCGCCACGGGCGAGGTCCTCACGCTCGACGACATCGGGTCGGGCTCGATGCTCGCGCCCGACGTCCCGGCCATCGGCCGGCTCGTCCCGGCGGGCGACGGCCGGATGTTCGAGAGCGCTCCGCAGGAGACCTCGCTCGACGTGGCCACAGCGGTGGCGGCCGACCCGGCGGGCTGGCTCGACGTCGTACGGGCGGCGGGCGACGAGTTCCGCTGCGGGGAGATCATCCCGCACGTCGACGACTTCGGCCTGGTGACCGACGTCGCGCGCATGCAGTGGCTGACCTGGTTGGCGGAGTGGCGCCCGGCTCGTGGGCAGGCCCTGCAGGTCGACGACCAGCTGCTCGCCCGCACCGTCGTCGACCGGGCGGCGCGCGAGCTCGGGCTGTCGGAGCACCGATACCTGCCGCCCGGGGAGGACTACGACGCGGAGGAGCAGGAGGGCTGGGAGCCCTGGGCCTGTCTGGGTGCCGCGCTGCTCGAGCCGGGCCTGTCCGAGGCTCTGCGCGCGGTGGTGACGACCGGCGACCTGGGGGTGCTCGACCAGCTGAGGGACCGCGTCGCCGACCCCGCGCGTTCGCTGCTCGGGCAGGTCATCGCCTCGGTGCAGCAGGCCGCCTAGTCAGTGTGGCGGCAGCGCCGCGTCGGGAGCCGAGCAGGCGGCCTACCAATGATGCCCGACACCGCGGTAGATCGGATCAACCTGGTTGATCCGATCTACCGCGTTCTTCGTGACGCGATCGCCGACTGCGATGCCTCGGTAGGTCGAGTCACAACCCGCCCGGCGGCTCTCACGGCCGGCTGGGCGCGACCAGGGTGGGCCGGATCTCGATGATCTCGAGCGTGCTCGGGGTGCCGGCGACGGTCAGGGTCTCGGGGATGTCGATCCAGCCGCCACCGTTGACCCGGTAGCGGCCGGCGTAGACGGTGTCGAGAGAGGGGCTGGCACTGCCCTTGTAGAGGTACTGGTGCGTGACGTCGCCGTTCGGATGCGGGCCGCCGGGGCTGCTGGTCGCGACGCCGTCCTGGCCGTCGAAGTGGTAGACGTAGCTGGTCGGCGTGGCCTCGATCTCGACGCTCTGGCCAATGATCTGGACGGTCTGGGTCGACGGTTTCGTGTTGTCGGTGAAGAAGTACGTCGTGAAGTTGACCGCGGTCCGCTGGCCGGGCGGCTCGATGGTCAGGGGACTCTCGGGCCAGGCGAGTCGTCGGAACTCCCTCAGCACCATGCCGGGCGTGATGACGCCGAGCCCGCCGGCCTGGGCGTCGCTCAGGCAGGTCTCGCCGTAGATCTCGCCGTCGCGGTAGAGGTCCATCTCGATGCCGGGCTGGCCGTCGTCCGCGATGCAGGGCTGGCCGCCGTAGCAGATGGCCTGGCCGCCCTGGTCGTCTCCGCACTGGGGTCGGACGTCGTAGGTGTGGCCGTCCCCGGTAGGGCCTGAGGTGGCAAAGATCGCGGTTGTTTCTGAGCCGGTGAACGTGCAGTCGTAGGCCACGCTGCCGAGGCCAGTGCGAACGCACTCACTTGGGTTGGGGTCTGCTGCCGCGGGAGATACGGGAAGCAGGGCGGTCCCACCAATAGCGACGGCGGCGGCCAGAAGAGTCCTCATGTCGCGAAGAGCCCGACGTCAAGGACGTGCCACTCACCAGCAGTCTTCGTGATTTTCATTCGAATGCGGTCGTCGCCGCCGGCAAACTTCTTGATCGGACCACTTGCAGTCTCTTTGTACCGGGTGGGAGCGGATGTTCTGTCGACTTCGAACTCCACCGCCCCATCGACTCGACCGACCCTTCTGATCCGCGTCACTATGGTGCCGCCGTACTGGATGAAGCCGCCGGCGGCGTAATACTTCGCGACGATCTCAGCCGTCTCCGAGCATGGGGTGCAGTCAAGGCCGAGCGCCAAGTACTCGGCGGTCTCGCCAGTGACCTGCATCTGGTCTCCAGCCTGGTGCCAGCGACGAATGAAATCCTCGGCCGTCTCGGGCTCGGGCTCAGGCGTCGTCGTACTCGTCGGCGGGTCCGAGACCGGCTCGGTGGTCGTTGAGGACGGCGGCTCGGAGGTGGGGTCGTCGGGGTCCGGCTTCGGGTCACCGCACCCGGGGAGCGTGAGCAGCACCAGCAGGGCAAGAGCGCCAGACAGACGGTGACGCATCGCATGACCTCGATCCCATGAGGCCGTTCTCCGAGAACGACGGTGTGGCCAGAGATTAAGTCAGACGACGCCCTCGAGAACAGAGCCCTGGACGAGCCTGTGGACAACTAGAGGTCGAGCCCGAACCGTTCGAGCAGCCCCGCGACCCGCGGCCAGGCCGCGCTGGCCGACAGGTCCTCCCGCGCGGCCAGGTCTAGCAGCGCCTGCTTGAGCGCGAGGTCCCCGGGCGGGAGGCTGGAGGCGTAGGCGTCGTCGAGCAGGTACGCCGAGGACAGCTCGTGCGCGTGGGCCGCCGTCCACGCGAGTCGGTCGAGGAACATCTCGAGCACCCGCCCGGCAGCGGCCAGGTCGGTCCCGCGCGACATCGGGACCATCGTGAGCTTCTGGTAGCCCGCACGGCCGGCGTCCCGGGTGGTCAGGGCGAGCGCCGTGCCGCTCGGCACCCCACGGCTGTCACGGACGACGTCGACCTGGCGCGCCAGGTCGAGGAAGTTGTCGTCGGTGAGGCTGAAGCCCACGAACAGCAGGTGTCCGGTCAGCAGCAGGGACTGGACGACGCCGTTGAGGGCCTGGTGGTCGGCGCGGTGGGCGTCGTACTGCTCCCGGGTCAGCATCATCGACGGTGGGTGGGCGACGTCGCCGTGCAGCTTGAGCAGCCACGGCCTGCTGCCGTCGGCGACGTCACGGGTGAGGACGTCGAGCCCGTCACCGCCCACGCCCGCAACCGCTGTCTCGAAGCAGGAGTCGAAGTTGGTGGTGACGCTCTGCCGTACGCCGAGCCCGGCCAGGAGCGCGTGCCCGATGCCGTGGCGCCGCGCGGACACGCGCGCCTCGACCGAGGTCAGGAACGACGTCTTGCCCCGGGACCGCACGAGCCGCGACGCGACGTCGAGCGGGCTGGTCAGTCCGGTGACGTCGACGGCGGGTGCCTCGGCAGCGACCTGGCGCAGCAACGTGGTCCAGTCGGGCAGGCCGACAGGTACCGAGACACCCGCGCCGAGGAAGAGCGACAGCCGTCCGGCACCGGCCAGCCGCCCGAGGCGGTCGGCCTCCTCGAGAAGGGCGGGTGGCAGGCCGAGCCAGTCATCGCCGGTACGACGCTGCTGGACCGCGGCGACGTCGCGCCGGTCACGCAGCACGAGCGCCGCGTCGACCGACAGCGAGCGGGCGCGACACCGCTCGAGGAGCGCGGTCACCACCTCGCCCCGCCGGTGGCGGAGACCGCCTGCCCCGGTACCGACGAGCGGCAGCGCGACCAGCGGTACGGCCCGCCCGTCACGTGCCGGGAGGCCTGTCCCCGCCTGGTCGATCGCGTCCCAGGTGCGGTCGGCGAGCGTGGTTGGCGAGGGTCGCCGGCTGTGGGTGTCGAGGGCGAGCACGCGGCGCCCGTCGAGCTCGCCGACGTCGACGACCCCGCTGCGGCCCGGTGCGCCGATGCGCCGCCAGCCCGGGAGGTCGCCGAGAGGCAGGTCGTCCGGGAGGAGCCCGGACCACGCCCCGGTGACGTTGCCGCGTCCGTCGCACGGGACCACCACCGCGTCGCACGCGAGGCGCGTCAGGTCGCCCTGGGCGACGAAGAGGTGACCGGACACCCGCGAAGCCTCGCGGGGCCGACGCCCGCTGTCGAGTGCTGTCGAGTGCTGGCGAGACCTGTGGAGGGGCGCCGTGTCACGTGCGCTCGACGGCCCGCCCTCACTAGCCTGGCGCGCATGCCTCCCCGACAGCGCCGTGCCCGCTCGGGCAACGTCACGGCCCTGCCTGGTGTCGACCTCGCCGCGCTGCTCGTCGAGCAGGGCATCGACCTCGGCGGTCTCGATCCTCTCGACCCGTTCGCGCGCCGCCGACCGGTGCCGCTCGACGTTCCGGCCGAGACGCAGACCTACCGCGTCCGCGTCGAGCTCGACGGCGTGCGGCCCGTGGTCTGGCGCCGCCTGGAGCTGGCCGGCGACCTGACGCTCGAGGACCTGCACGGCGTCCTCCAGGCCGCCATGGACTGGGGTGACATCCACCTGCACGCCTTCGTGATGGGTCCGGGTCGGCGCGACCCACGGCTCGCCCCGTTCCTCACCGAGTTCGACCTCGACGAGACTGACGACGGCGTCCCCGAGGCGGACGTCCGGCTCGACCAGGTCCTGCGCGAGGCGGGCGACCGCCTCTACTACGACTACGACTTCGGGGACGGGTGGGAGCACCGGATCAAGGTCGAGGTGGTGCTGCCGCTCGTCGACGGTGCCCCGCGCGCGACCTGCACCGGCGGGGCTCGTGCGTGCCCACCCGATGACGTCGGCGGTGTCGTCGGCTACGACGAGATGCTCCAAGCCCTCAGGAGCGGACCGACCGATGACTGGGCGATCGAGAAGCTGGACTGGCTGCCCGAGGGCTTCGACCCCGCCGCCTTCGACCTCGCCCGGACCGACGAGCAGGTCCAGCTCGCCCTCGACGGGGCCGGCCCGGTCCTCACCGAGCTCGTCGACGGCCTCCTCGACCGGCTGACCTCCAGCGCCCACACGACCGTGTCGGCGTGGGCGGAGGCGGCCAGCCGCACCCCGATCACGTACGACGAGCAGGCGGTCGTCGCGGTCGTCGCCCCGTGGATGGCGCTGCTCGACCACGTCGGCGACGGTGTGGCGCTGACCGGTGCCGGCTACCTCAAGCCCGCCTCGGTCGAGCACCTCGTGAGCGTGCTCCGCGACGGCGGCCGCCTCGGGCGCGGCTCGGACGTCGCGATGGGCAAGGGCAACCGCGAGGAGAACGTGCGTCCGGTGGCCTGGTTGCACGGCTCGGCGCGGACGTGCGGTCTGGTCCGCAAGGCCAAGGGCCGCCTGCTGCCCACCCCGGCCGGCAACGCCTGCCGCGGCAACCCGGTCCGGCTCCTCCTCCTACTCGCCGACCGGCTCCCGATCGGGCGCAAGGGCCACGAGCTCGACGCCGGCCTGCTGGTCCTGCTGGCCGCCGTGGCCGGCGTACCGATGCCTCGCGACGGACTCCCGCAGCTCCTGACCGCGGCCGGGTGGCGGACCCCCGACCGGCAGCCCGTACCGGCCGGGGCCGCCCACGACTGGGCCCGGTCGACCGACCAGGTGCTGCAGCTCGCCGGCTGGAACGTGGACGACAGCTTCGAGCTCGCCCACGACCCGCGCGCCTCGTTGCTCGCGCTGCTGGCCGTCCGAGAGGACCGCTGACGTCTCGCCGGAGAGGGGCGCTCCCGGTTCGGCCCCGCGGCGTGACGGCGTGGGGCAGAGTGGTCGGGTGAGCGAGCTGCCGTCCTTCGAGCTGGCCAACGCGTCGTTCGTGACGCCGAGGCTGGCGGTGGGCGGCGACCTCGACCAGTGGGACGACGGTCTCGCGCAGCGCCAGCTCGGCGAGCTCGTCGCGCGCGGGGTGACCCACGTGGTCGACGTACGCATCGAGGCCGACGACCGGGCCTGGGTCGAGCGTCTGACCGACCGCATCACCTACCTCTGGCACGGGATGGACGACCTCGGCCAGCGGGTGCCGCCGGCCTGGTTCGAGTCGGGCGTGACGTGGGTCGAGGAGGTCCTCGAGGACCCCGACGCCGTCGTGCTCACCCACTGCCACATGGGCATCAACCGCGGGCCCTCGTTGGGGTACGCCGTCCTGCTCGCCCAGGGCTCGGACGTCGTCGACGCGCTCGCGGCCGTCCGTGCAGCCCGCCCGATCGCGGCGGTCGCCTACGCCGAGGACGCCCTGCGGTGGTGGCACGCACGCAGCGGGGCGACGGCTTCGCAGCGGCGGGACGACCGCGCGCGGCTCAAGGCCTGGCGTCGGGAGAACCCGCTCGACGTGGTCCGGATCATCGCGCAACGACGACGGGCCGAGGGCGGCTGAGCGTTCACCAGAACTGTCGGTGGTCGCGTCTACCGTCCTCCACGAGGGCTCGGGAGATCGTCGAGGACGGGGAGGGTGCATGAGTCATGAGCAGGACCTGACGGTCATGACGGAGGCGGCGTGGACGGCGTTCCGCGTGCGGCTGGCCGACCACGTGGCGGCGATGGTCGACGACGACGTGCTGGTGGTGGACTACGCCGATGCGGTGGCTGCGGACGACGGCGATGCGCGTGCCTCGCCCCACGTCCGGCTCTGCGCCTACGACGGGGAGTGGGTGCACCTCGAGGCGTCGGTCGCGCTGGACGGCGAGCAGGAGGGGCAGCTCGTGGCCCTGGGGTGGCAGGAACCGGTCGACGAGGCCGGGTGGACCATCTTCCACGACGACGCCGAGCGTCGCGAGGCCGACCGGGTCGCGGTGCTCCTGGTCCGCACCCTGCGCGAGGTCTACGCCGTCCCGCACCCGGTCTTCCTGGTGGCGGACGGGCTCGAGGTCGACTCCGACCACGTGCTGCCGTCTGATCCGGAGCCGGGTGCCGAGGGTGCGTACGACGCGGTCGCCTTCCCGATCGGCTCCGACGACCTGCAGGTGATGGTCGACGACGCGATGCGGGTCGTCTTTCCCGACCTCAAGCACGACGACGACGGCGACATCCCCATCATCGCCGGGCGGAGCCTGGCCTACGTGCGGGTGCTGGCCTACCGGCCCGCGGTCGAGGTGTTCGCCGAGATCGTGCTCGATCCCGACGACCTCGGACGGCTCCCGCTCGAGCTGGGGCTGCTCAACCGCGACCTGCCGCTGTGGAAGGTCGTCCTGGCCGACGACCGCGTGATGATGCGCTACGAGATGGTGGCGGCGCCGTTCTCCGCCCACCTGCTGCGCCAGGTCGTGCACCGGTTCGTCGACGAGGTCGACGCGATCGCGGGCGACCTCGTGGCGCGGGTCGGCGGGCGGCGGGTGCGTGACCTGCTTGACGGACCTGCCACGGGTGACGACCCGGGCGGGGGAGAGGGTGAGATCGACGAGGCCGACCTCGCGATGACCGGGCTGCTCGAGCTGTGTCACCTCGGTCGGCCGCGGGCCGCGACGGTGGCCGGGCTCTTCGACCACGACCGGGCCGAGATCATCCGCCAGATCGTGCGCATCCGCACCGGCCGACAGCACTGCGACGGCCACGACGTCGACGACGTCCTGACCGCCCTGCGCAAGGCCCTGCGGCTGGTGTCCGACGGCGAGCCGCGGCCGGTGCCGCTGCCGCCCAAGCCGCGCACGGTCCAGGCCACGCTCCTCGACGACGAGGAGGTGGGGGAGGACTCGCTCGACCTGGGCTGGCCGGCGTGACGTGCCGGACCGGACCCGCCGGTGTCAGGTCAGCCGCAGTTGTCGCAGACGCCGGTGGGCGGGATCGCCATGAAGCAGGTCGGGCACACGTCCGGCTCGGCCTCCTGGCGCGCCTTGCGGCGACCGCGGGTCAGCACCATGTCGTAGCGCGGCGACAGCGCGGAGTGACCGCCGTCGGCCGGCAGCGTGGCGTTGGCCCAGCGGTAGCACTCCATCCGGGCCTCGGCGGCGTGGCGCTCGCGCTCGACCTCGTCCTCGATGGGGTCCTGGCCGGTGACGCGGAGGACCTCGTCGTAGGGGGCGCCGACGGTGCCGTTGACGCGGTGGACGACCAGCGAGGTGAGGGGCGGGCGGCCCTGCGCCACGTCGTCGGCCGACGAGACGGCGAGCACGCGGCCGAGCCACGTCTGCGGGTTGCTGCGGGTGTGCACACCGGTGTCGGCCTGCAGCCGGGCGGCGAGGTCGGTGTGGGTGATCAGGCCCTGGTAGGCCGAGGCCACCTCGGTCAGGATCTGCGGGGCGCGGGCGGCCCAGAGGGCCTCCGCCTCCGCCTGGTCGACGGCGACGGGGTCGCCGGGCTCGCCCTGCTCGTCCAGCTCGGTGGGGTCCGGAGCGCGCCAGTGCGGAGAGGTGACAGTCATGGGTCCCGGTCCTGGACTGCATGGGTCACACGTGGGCGTGCGGCCTCCACGCGGGTCCGTCCTCGTCAGCCTACCGGCCCACCAGGCGCACCGCGCCTTCGCGGCGGGGGTCGGCCGCCGCCACGAGGTGCCCGTCCGCCCCCACCAGGGCCGCACCGACCCCGCCGAAGTACATGGTCGGCTCGGTCTCCTCGCGGACGACCTCGTCCGGGCGGCCGGCGCGGTGCACGTGGACCCGCGGGTGGTGGACGGCCTCCTGGAGCCCGGCGCCGGCGGCGTACCTCGCCAGCACCTGGGTGATCGCCGTGGTGATCCGGTCGGCCCCGGGGGAGCCGATCGCCAGGGTGGAGCCGTCGTCGTGGCGGGCGACGGTGGGGGCCATGTTGGAGAGCAGCCGGGTCCCGGGGGCCGCGCCGTGGGGGCCGCGCGGGTTGAGCTCCTGCTCGCCGAGGCAGTTGTTGAGCCAGATGCCGGTGCCGCGGGCGATCATCCCCGAGCCGTAGCCCGACGACACCGTGACCGAGCAGGCGAGCCCGCTGGCGTCGACGGCCGAGACGTGGGCGGTCGAGCCTGACTCGAGCACCTGCAGGTAGGTCGCCGCGTCGGCCTCGAGGTCGGTGCTGTGGTCCAGGACGTCGAGCCGGTGGCCGAGCACCCGCCGCTGGGCGTCGACGAGCCGCGCCGCGGCGTCGGAGTCCCCGGGCGACCAGCCGTCGAGGAGCCGCAGGATCGCGCTGACGACCACGCCGCCGACGGAGGGAGGCGGGGTCGTCGCGAGAGTCCAGGGCCCGAGGCGGGAGCGCAGGGCCGGTCGCACGACGGGGCGGTACGTCGCCAGGTCGGCCGGGCCGAGCAGGCCGCCGCGCTCGAGGACGTCGCGGCTGATCGCGTCGGCGAGGTCGCCCTCGTGCAGGGCCCGCGGGTCGGACGCGATCTGCTCGAGCGAGTCCGCCAGGCCGGCCACGACGACCGGCTCGGTGACGAGCTCGCCGTCGACGCCCGCGAGTGCGGCCCGGCTGGCGTCGTCCCAGCCAAAGATGTCGTCACGCACGTAGTCGAGGTAGAACCGCGTCGCTGACCCGAGCCGGAACCCGTCGCGCGCGACCGCGATCGCAGGGGCGACGACCTCGCGCCACGGCAGCAGGCCGTCGCGCGCGTGCGCCTCGCCGAAGGCGGCCACCGACCCGTGGGTCGCCACTGACCCGGGCCCGATCGTGACCTCGACGCCCCCGCCGTACTCGGTCGTGACGTCCCAGGACCGGCCCGCCCGTCGCTCGTCGTCGGACCGGCCGCGGCCGGGCACGTCCATCCAGCCGTCGACGGTGTAGGCGAGGGCCTGGCCGGCGGGCTGCACCGTGACGAAGCCACCGGAGCTGAGGGACACGATCCCGACCTCGTTGACCATTGCCACGAGGGCGGCCGCGAGCGCCGCGTCGACGGCGTTCCCGCCGGCCAGCGCGACCTGCTCGGCGGCGTCGGCGGCCACCTCGCTGGGCGCTGCGACGGCGAGTCCGGACATGCGCGCCAAGGTAGCGGTGCGCGGAACGAGCAGCTCGTCCACGCTCCCATCCACAGGCTCGAGAGTTCCGGTTGTGGGCGCGTTGCCCGTCGGTGACGGTCTGCGGCATGACATCTCGGATCCGCCTCCTGCCCGCCGTCCTCACCGTGCTCGCGCTCGTCCTCGGAGTGCTCGCGCTCGTCGTCGTACCTCCCGGAGGCGCGCCACCGGCCGAGGCCGCGACCCGCGTCGCCAAGGACACCTGCCGGCGCATCGACCCCAACCTCGTCAACGGCGCCTGCCTCCGCTACCGGACCGCCCGCGACAGCGGGCTCACCTGGATCGGCACCTACCGCGCGCCCGACGGCCGGGTCTTCTTCTGCATCGACTTCCTCTACGACTCGCGGCTCCCGCGGCGGGCCGAGCGGGTGTCGACCGAGCGGCTGGTCAACCAGCTCGGACGCCGGGTCGGTGACCCCGAGGTCGCCGCGCTCAACTACGTGATCTCGACGTGGGCCGGGCACGGCTCGACCGGCAGCGACGACCGCGACGCCGCGATCGCGCTGGTCGTGCGCGAGGTGATGGGCGACGGGGTGCGTCCGGGCGGCCTGACGGTCTACCCGTCCGGGCTGATCGTCGGCGAGCGTGTACGCCCGCCGGCCGGTGGCCTCGACGCGGCCGTCATGCGGCTGGCCCGGTCGATGTGGCGCGAGGCCTCGCGGCTGCGGGGTCCCTGGCGGTTGACGTTCCAGCGGGTCGGCCCGGGGCCGGTACGGCTGGGCCAGGTGCGCGACTACCGGCTCTCGGTCACTTCGGCTGCCGGGCGACCGGTGCCGGACGCCCGCGTGCGCTTCGCGTGCACGGGTCCGGTGACGTGCCCACGTCCCGTGGTCACGAGCCGACGCGGTGCGGTCGTCCAGGTGCGCCCGACCGACGTGGGTCGCTTCCGGGTCGTGGCCCGGGCGACGGGTCCGGCGTCCGACGGCGTGCTCTACCGGCAGCGCGGCTGGTCGACCCACGGCGGCGCCACGGCCCGCCCGGCCGGTGTGCAACGCGGATGGATCGCCCAGTCCAACACCACGGTGGCTGCGGTCGCGGCCACCTCGCGGATCAAGCAGGCCCAGCCCGTGATCAGCACCCGTACGTCGGCACCCGTGGTCGTGCCGGGGTCCTCGGTCCGCGACGCGGTCACCGTGACCGGGCTGCCTCCGGGGTACGTCGGCACCGTCGTCGCCGAGCTGCACGGCCCGTTCGCCGCTGCGCCGGGTCCGGACGACTGCACCTCGGCCACCCTGGCGGGACGGGTGACCTCGCGCGTCACGTCCGACGGCACCTACGAGACCCCAGCGGTCGTCGTACCCGCCGTCGGTCACTACACCTGGGTCCAGCGGCTGCCGCGCGACGTCGACACGCTGCCGGTCAGCACTCCGTGCGGGCTGGCGGAGGAGACGACCGAGGTCGTGCCGCGCACTCCCGCCGTCGCCACCGTCGTCTCCGACCAGCGAGCGCTGGTCGGCGCGCGGATCTTCGACACCGTGCGGCTGAGCGGGCTCGCGCCCGACGACACCGTCGAGCTGCGCTGGCGGCTGCACGGACCACTCGCCCCGCGTCGCAACCTGTCGTGCGCCGGCCTGCGCTGGTCGCGCGCCGCCGTCGCGGCGTCGGGCCAGATGGTCGTGACGGGCAGCGGCTCCTTCAGCACGCCGTCGGTGCTCCTGCGCGCGCCGGGCTGCTACACCTACAGCCAGGAGGTCCTCGCCTCCGCGACCACCACGGCCGCGTCGTCAGCGCCCGGCCTGGCCGTCGAGACCTCGCTCGTGACGCGGCCCGTCACGCAGGTGGTGCCCGAGGTGCCGTCCGGCCGCTCGACCCTGGGCCGCCCGCCCCGGGCGCCAGTCGTGCGCTCGGCCCCCGACCCGTCGCCGTACGTCCCGCAGCGCCGGGCCGAGCCCCGCTGGCTCCACAGCGACTACCGCGCTCCGGCCGGGCGGGGCGCCCGCACGAACGGGGCGACCCTGACCGTCCCGCGCGTCGGTGTCCGCGTGGCGGTCGCGTCGGTCGGGCTCGACCACGGCGCCATGGCCGTCCCGAACCGTCGTGACCGCATCGGCTGGCTCCGCACCACTGCCGCCCACGGCGACCTGGTGGGCTCGAGCGTCCTGTCCGGTCACGTCTCCGACCGGCCCGGAGGCCTCGGTGCCCTGCGCGACGTACGCCGCGGCGACGTCGTCCGCTGGTCCGCCGCCAGCGGCACCGAGCGCTACGAGGTGCGCGCCGTACGTCGCTTCGCCCGGACCCGCGGCCTGCCGGCTGACCTCTTCCGCACCGACGGCAGACGCGTCGTCCACCTGGTCACCTGCACGGGCCTGCGACGCACCCCGGACGGCAGGGTCTACTTCGTCGACAACCTCGTGGTGACGGCCGTGCGGGTGGGCTGAGAAGAACCCTGCCCACATCCCTCAAGTCGGCGCCCACGGGGCCCGATGTAGAGGTCGTGGCGAAGTGGGACAGCGGAGGCCGTGGCGCGAACGACAGCGCGCCACGGCCTCCGTGCTTCGTCGGCTGAGCCACGTCGGTGGGCCCAGCAGGCGGTCTCAGACCTGGAGCACCAAGCAGAGCAGGGGTTCGACGAGCGACCCGTCGGGGTCGAGATCGAACCCCAACGGCGTCGAATCGTCGGCGGACCTCGCTGTGTCGAGGTTCATCGGCCAATCGGTCCACATCAGCTGCACGTCGTAGCGCTGACGCACGACCGAGTAGGCCTCACCGCTGAGCTGCAGCATCTCGGACGTGTTGAGTCCGCGCTCCATGCCCCGCAGGATCCAGACGAAGTGACCAACCAGGATCACGCCCTCGGACTCGAGCGTCTCTTGGATCTCGCTGAGGAAGTCCTCTAGCAAAGTCGATGTGTTCACAGCGTCGGATTCCCCTCGAGAGCGACTTTGACGGCACGTCCGTTCTGCGACACCACGACATAGTCCCCGGTCGTGATGATGTCGGGTCGCGAGCCGCGCGCATATCCCTGCATGATCCTGATCTGCCGCCCCCTGTTGATGGGGTCGTCGAACACCATCCCGACACCGTCTCGGGAGGGTCTCGACGGCCAGTGCTCGACGAGTTCGCGTACGTCGCGTCGTGACATCCCCCGGAACAGGTGGGGATCGAGCAGCTTGGGGTTGTTGATGGTGTTCCTGAGCCTCCGGAGCGCACCCCCGTCGAGCACCGCCGAGTGCCCCCATGTCCGAATCGGCGCGGCGTTGCGGAACCGGCTCAGCTTGATCTGCACCTGTGCGACCGCCGTCGTCGTCGTGCGCAACCCGTTGGCCGCGCCGGCGGCGTACAACCGCAACGTCTCGACGAACGCCTTGAACTTCGGCACCTCGGCGGCGAGCTTGCCCGAGTTGATCCAGGCCGCGACGGCGTTGGTGCTGCCGCCGGTGACGAGGCCGAGGACGAACCCGGCGGCGGCGATGAGGACGGCGTCGCGGATGAGGTCCTTGACGAGGTCGAGGATGAGGTCGCGCTGCTTCTCGACGGCGTCGGCGTACTCGTCGCACGCTGTGGCGAGCTGCTCGCAGGTGCCGGCGAGGTCGCGGATGCCCATCCGGAGGCCGGCGATCGCGTTGGTGGCGAGCGGGACCTCGGGCGAGCGTTCCTGGAAGAGCTCGAGCATCGCGCGCCCGGAGAGGTCGACGAGGTCGTCGAGGTGGGCGGCGGCGGTGCGCCAGGTCTTCGCGGTCGAGCGGAGCCGGTCGACGTCGGCGTCGGGCCAGACGAAGCCCTCGATGTGGTCGAGGATCACGTTGGCCCAGCCGGGGAGGAACGACGCGTCGCCGCCGAGCGACGACGGCGGGGCTGGCGAGGCGGACTCGTAGAGGACGTCGGCCATCGCCGAGGGCTCGCTGGACACCACGATCGTCGAGGCGATCGAGGAGCGCTCGGCGCGCTCGTGGTTCTCGAAGGAGCAGTACGCGATCCGGCACAGCGACCCGAGTCCGCCGACCACGTCGTCGAAGGCCCCGACGGTGGCTGCCGCCGCCTCGTCGTACGCCGCCGCGAACTCGCTCGCGAACGACGAGTCACCCGCCATCGCACCGCTCCCGGCGAGCGCCGAGCTCAGGGTGTCGACGTGCACGGCCGCCCACCGGTTGGCGTCGGCGAGCAGGGCGGAGCACTGCGTGTAGCCGACGCCGTCGACGTCGACGCGGGTCACAGCGACCACATCCGCACGTTGGCGTCGATCGCGTCGAGGTAGTTGGCCCGGGCGGTCGCCGCGGCGCGGCGCATGTCGCCGAGGCCCTCGCGCACCAGCGCGAATCCGGCCTCCCACTCGGCCTGCGCGGAAGCCTGGGCCTCGGCGGTCCGCCCGGACCAGGTGTCGTGGAGCGCCCGCACGCGCAGACCGACACGGTCGAGACCGTCGTCGCACGCGTCCTCGCAGCGGGCCAGGGCGTCGATCGTGTCGAGCAGCAGGTCGAGGTCGACGGCGTACCCGGTCACGACGTGCGCATCCCGCCGTCGACCTTGGCCAGCAGGTCGCCGGCCAGCGCGCGCAGCCCGGCCGCAGCCTGCTCGTCCCTCTCGACTTGGTCGGCGCGCGCGAGCGCGATCAGCTCCGCCATCGACGCGAGCGCGGCGAGCACCTGGTCGCAGCCGGTGCGCCAGTCCTCCCAGCCCTCGAGGTAGGCGGCGGCCGCGCGGCCCGACCAGCCGCCGTCGAGCAGCACGTCGACGGCGAGGTCGGTGCGCCGTCGTTCGGCCTCGAGCGTGGACGCCACGTCGCGCAGCTCGGCGACGGTGGTGAGGAGGTCGGTGTGGACGAGGTTGAGGGTCATGACGAGCTCCCGAGCAGGCCAGCAGGACACCCCCAGCCTCACCGCAGGAGACGGTCCGCAACGGCCCGCGGAGCAATCTGTGGAGAACTCCCTGAGTCGTCCACAGGCACGCCCAGAGCCCCTGCGACACAGGTGAATCCGTGCTCCGGCTGACACACTGGCGCCATGCCGGACGACTTCGTCATCGCCCGCAACCCCGACGGCGACTCGACGCTGCCCTACCTGTTGCGGATCCCGCTGGGGGAGCGCGGCGTGATCCTCAAGGCCCGCGACACCTGGCTGCGCACGGCGAAGATCTACTGCCACCGGGTCGAGGAGTGGCCCGCGGACGTCGAGGTGCTCGAGCGGGTGCCGGTCCGCAGCTGCATCCGGCGCGGCGCCAGCATCGACCTCGTGCTCGACCGCGGGCGCGAGACCGCAGCCAGCTCGTCATGACCACGGTCAAGGGCGGGCGGCAGGCGATCTTCTGGCAGTCGGCGCGCACGACCAAGCAGGCCCGCCCCGCGGGGTCCATCCCCCGCACCCGCGCCAGCGGTCTCAAGGACCTCGAGATCGTCGTCGACTCCCACGAGCGCTACGCCTACGGCTTCGGCGACCAGCAGGCGACGACCGTCAAGGCCGCCCTCACCGCGGGCGACTACGGCGTCCTCCGCGAGGGGGCTCTCGTCGCCACGGTCGAGCGCAAGAGCCTCGCCGACCTGGTGTCGTCGCTGACGACGGGCAAGCTCAAGTACCAGCTCGCCGACCTGGCCACCGTGCCCCGGGCGGCCGTCGTCGTCGAGGACCGCTACTCCCAGGTCCTCCTCCTCGACCACGTGCGTCCGGCCGTCGTGCTGGAGGGCCTCGCCGAGTGCCAGGTCCGCTGGCCCCAGGTGCCGATCCACTTCTGCGAGACCCGCAAGCTCGCCCAGGAGTGGACCTACCGCTTCCTCGCCGCCGCCTGGGTCGCCGCGGCCGAGGAGGGGCACGGGGTCGCGGCCGTCGCCGACCTCGCCGCCGCGCCCGTCCTCGCTCCGGCCCCGGCGACGCCGGCCGAGGTGCGCGCCTGGGCCGCGCTCAACGGCTACGTCGTCAGCGACCGCGGCCGTGTCCCCCAGGCCGTGTCCCGGGCCTACGCGGCGGCCCATCCGTGAGCCACGACCCCCGGGCCCGTCTCCAGGCCGAGCGCCGTCGTACGACGGACCGGCTCGCCCGGCTGCGGGGCGACTTCGACGAGGTGGTCGCCGCCTCGCGCGACACCAACGCCGACGACGAGCACGACCCCGAGGGCGCGACGATCGCCTTCGAGCGCTCGCAGATCGACACCTTGGTGCGCCTGGCCGACCGGCACCTGGTCGAGGTCGACGCCGCGCTCGCCCGCGTCGACGCCGGGACCTACGGGCGGTGCGAGGTCTGCGGCCGCGACATCGCCCCGGAGCGGCTCGAGGTGCGGCCGACGGCCCGCACCTGCGTCAGCTGCGCGTGACCGGGATGACCGGCGGCGCGGTGGGAACGTCGACGTGCACCTCGTCGCCCAGCGAGGCGCCGTGCTGCAGCTCGAGGTCGTCTCCGGACCAGAACTTGCCGGGGTCGTAGTAGTTGGAGGGCCGCTCGGGGTCGAGCAGGCCCATCTCCTGGTAGGTCGTCGCCACCACCTCGGCGCAGTAGGTCATCTCGACCCCGGCCTGACGGCGTACCCGCCCGCGGGCCCAGCGCCCGGCCAGCGCCGCCGTCGACGGGAACGGCGTGCCGTCGAGCCGCGCGATGGTCCGCAGCAGCCCGGCCTCCTGGTCGGGCGAGATGAACGCGTTGAGCTGGCGCAGCCAGGCACGCTGCTCGTAGCGCCCGCACCACTGCACGACGGCCTCGCGCAGGTCGTGCAGCTGGACCCCGCGGTGGTGCGTGCCCGTCCACACGTCCTGCAGGCCCTTGCCGAGCTCGGCGTGCCACATCAGGGGTGGCAGGTCGTCGAGCACGACCGCCATGCCCACGTGGTTGACGGGCGCGTTGGTGAGCACCCGGATAGCGTGGTCGGCAGCCGACCGGCCGCGGAACAACCACAGGTCGCCGGTGCGGGTGAGGTCGACGGCTGCGTCGAGCCCGATGCTGGTGGCCATGGGGGAGGAGTCTGGCGCATGAAGCTCTGGAAGTGGCTCGGGCTGGCCGGGGTGGCGGGAGTCGCCGCCACCGGGGCGGTGGTGGTGCGCGACCAGCGTCGCCGCGCACAGGTGACCCCCGACGAGGTCCGGGCCCGGCTGCACGAGCGGCTGGCCGAGGCCGATCGGTCCGACAGCGACTGATGGCGACCCTCGTCCCGACCACCTCGCTGCACGACCCCCAGGCATGACCAGCCACCGCCTGGTCGACGTCCGCACCCCGTCCCGCCCGGCCTGCGTGGTCCTCGTGCTCCACGGCGGCGCCCAGCGCCAGCAGCGGGTGATGGTCAGCCCGACCCAGCTCTCGGTGCTCCGGATGGTCCCGGTGGCCCAGCGCGTCGCCCGCGCCGGTGGCGGGCGGCTGGCCGTCGTACGCCTGCTCAACTCCTACCGCGGCTGGGACAGCGAGCACACCCCGCTCGAGGACGCCGCCTGGGCGATCGCCCAGGTCGGCGAGCGCTGGCCCGGGCTGCCCGTCGCGCTCGTCGGGCACTCCCTCGGCGGCCGCGCGGCCCTGCTCGCCGCCGAGGACGACGCCGTCCGCACCGTCGTGGCGCTCAACCCGTGGGTCTACCCGAGCGACGGCGTGCCGCTGCCCGGTCGCTCGGTGCTCTTCGTGCACGGCGACGAGGACCGGATCGCGCTGCCCGAGCGCTCCCGCGTCGTCGCCGACCGACTGGCGCGGTCGGCCGACGTCGACTACCGCGTCGTGCCCGGGGGCAAGCACGCGATGCTGCGCCACGGCCGGGCCTTCGAGAAGGCCGCCGCCGACTTCGTCGTGGGCCGGCTGTGAGCGCCGTACGGGTCGTGGTCGCCGGGGTGTCCGGCTCGGGAAAGTCGACCGTCGGCGAGGCCCTCGCCGCACGGCTCGGCGTCGCGTTCTGCGACGGTGACGACCTCCACCCGCCCGCCAACGTCGCCAAGATGAGGGCCGGTACGCCGCTCACCGACGCCGACCGCTGGCCCTGGCTCGACGACATCGGCGCCTGGCTCGCCCGTGACGCCGGCGGCGTGGTCGCCTGCTCGGCGCTGCGCCGCGCCTACCGCGACCGGCTGCGCTCGGCCGTGCCCGGGCTCGACGTCCTGCTGCTCGACGGCGACCCCGGCCTCATCCGCGCGCGGCAGGCCGCGCGCGGCCAGCACTTCATGCCGACCTCGCTCCTCGACTCGCAGCTCGCGACCTTCGAGCCGCTGGCGCCCGACGAGGCGGGCCTCACCGTCGACGTGGCCGACCCGGTCGAGGAGATCGTCGCGCGGTACGCCGGTGGGCCGCCCCCCGTTGTCGGTGGCGACGGATAACGTCGTCGTCGTGGACCTGCGCGACGCCTTCGCCCTGGCCGAGGACCTCCTCGAGCACCACGGGCTCACCGACTGGACCGTCGCGTTCGACGGGGCCAAGAAGCGGGCCGGCATCTGCCGGTTCGGGCCGAAGGTGCTCGGCCTGAGCGCGCCGCTGACGACGCTCCACTCCGAGCTCGAGGTCCGCGACACCGTCCTCCACGAGGTCGCCCACGCCCTCGCCGGCCCGCAGCACGGCCACGACGAGGTGTGGCGCGACATCGCCGTCCGCATCGGCTGCAGCGGTGAGCGCTGCGTCTCGCCCGACTCACCACGCGTCGAGCCGCCGTGGCTCGGGGCGTGCCCCGGCGGCCACACCTCCGGGCGCCACCGGCGCCCCGAGCGCGTGATGACCTGCGGTGAGTGCTCGCCGACCTTCGACCTCGCCCACGTCTTCACCTGGACCCACCACGGCCGACCGGCGGTCATGCACCCCAACTACGAGGTCGAGCTCGCCCGGCTCCGCGCCGGCCGCGGCCTCACCGTCCACGGCGTCGGCACCCGGCTGCGCATCACTGCCCCCGGTGACCACGAGGGCCGCGTCGGCAAGGTCGTCAAGCTCGGCCGCACCAGCTACCACCTGCGCAGCGGCCGCACCCTGGTGCGGGTCCCCTTCGCCCTCGCCGAGCGGGTCTAGCGGCACTCAACCGGCACCGGATCGCTCTCCCCACGGGGCCCTCGGCCCCCTACCGTTGCGCCCGTGAGCGACCAGGAGTGGCCGACGTACGACCCGGGTGACGGCGAGAGCGGCCACGAGTCCCCCTGGGGCCGCGAGCCGACCGTGACCCCGAGCGGCGGGGTGCCCTACGGCCCGCCGACGGCCCACGACCCGCAGCCCCTGCTCGTCCGCCCTCGCCGACGCCGCGGGTCACCGGCCGTGGTGGCGGGTCTCGTCATCGGTGTGGCCCTGGCCGTGGTGCTCGCCCTCGTCGCCTTCAGCACCGACGACGACCCCACCGCCAGCGACCCGACCGCCAGCGACCCGTTCGGTGACACGGGCGACCTCGGTGGCGTCGACGACCCCGCAGAGCCGGCCGTGGACGTGCCGCCGGACGTGCTCTCGGTCGAGGGCTACGCCGACCTGGTCGCCGCGGTCAGGGACCGCACCGGCTCGACGAGGGTCTTCGAGGCGGTCCTCTATCTCGAGTACGCCGTCCTCGACGTCCCGGTCGACCAGAGCTCCCTCCGCAAGGAGCTGCTCCGCTGGGACGGCGAGCTCGGCGACCTCGGCACCAAGGGCCGGGCGACGGAGCAGCGGATCGACCTCGCCGCGGTCGACCCGGCGCTGCTCGTCCGGCTCGTCCGCCGCGCCGCCAGGCTGGTCGAGGACCCGACCGCGTCCTACGTGATCATCCGGGGGAGGTCGACCGTGTTCGACGACGACGGTGCGCGCATCTACGCCTACGCCAGCAACGAGTTCGGCGAGACGGCCTACCTCGCGACGCGCCTGGACGGCACGCTGGTCCGCCGCTACGTGGGCTGACGGCTCACCAGGTGTAGAGGTAGCGGCTCGTCGGCACGAGGTCGAGGTCGCGGTCGGCGCCGAACCGGGCGACGCTCGTCATCAGCCGGGTGATCCGGTCGTCGAGCTCGGCGGCGTCGCCACCGCTGCCGTAGAACGCGTGGATGTCGGTGATGCCGGCCGTCGGGAAGAGCTCCTCGACCAGGGCCGCCACCGGGGCCACCCCGGGCGGCAGGTCGGTGACCGGCGCGACGACGACGTTCTGCAGGTAGCCGAAGGTGGCCTGCGTCGCGATGGCGACGGGGGTGTGGTCGACCAGCCACGCGTGGCGCCACTCCTCGACCGCGAGCTCGGCGGGCCGGCGGAGGACGGCGATGTTGGCGAGCCCGTCGAGACGAGAGCCGTCCCAGCTCTCGGGCGGGTCGATCGGCCGGCGCTCCTCGACCTCCCACCCCGCGACGGCGCCGGCCAGCGCCGCCAGCGCCGAGGTCACCACCGGGGCCACGTCGAGCGACGGCACCCACACGCTGACGACGGCCGCGATCGGGTCGGGACCGGCCGGGATGCGCATCGCGCGCGCCACCGGCTCGTCGTCGGTGTTGACCTGCAACCGGGTGGCCCCGGTGGCGGCCAGGGCGGCGCGCAGGTCGGAGGAGTGGAGGGCCGGGACGTCGGCGTCCCAGAGCGCATACATGAGCTTGCTGGTCACGCCGTCAAACTAAGGCACGTCAGGCGTATGCGCAGGTCGACGCTGGGTACGGACGGCTCGCCACCCCACCGCACCGCCTCCGCGCCCGAGCAGCCGCACGCACCCGGATCGGTCCCTCACGTCCTGCCTGGAGTACTCACGGTGTCCCGTCGCCCGTCCGTCGTGATCGACCCGCCGCTCGAGGTGGCCGAGATCGAGTTCATCGCCGCGTTCGCGATGGAGGCGGGGAGCAAGGGCGTACGCCGGGTCTGGCCCGGTCAGCCGAGCCGCCGCTGCCCGTGGCGGCCGACGCGCGACGGTCAGTTCCTCGAGCTCGACGTGGCCATGGCGACGTCCGACCCCGACAGCGTCGCGAGCTGGTTGCGCTTCCTGTCCCGCGAGTTCCTCGCGCCGAGCACGGCGGCGTCGCTCGACGCGGCCCTCACCCAGGGCCTGCGTGGCGGCCACCGGCTGACCGGCGAGGTCCTCGTCGGGGCCGACCGCCGGGTCGCGGTCGAGCTCGGCCGGGTCACCGAGGAGACGCTGCCGCCGCCCGAGCGCGACGCCGTCGTCCTCGACATGGACACGCACCGCAACGGCCACCCCCACGGTGCCGGTCGCCAGGGCCGGCCGGGTCAGACCGAGCGGTAGACCTCGACCGTGCGCTCGGCGATCGCGTCCCAGCTGAACGACGCGGTCGCGCGCTCCCGCCCGGCCCGGCCGTAGGCCGCCGCGCGGTCCGGGTCGGTCACGAGCGCGGTCAGCGCCTCCGCGAAGTCGGCGACGTAGCGCTCCGGGTCGAGTGGCGTCCCCGTCCCGTCGGTGGCCTGCTCGATCGGCACCAGCACGCCGGTCTCACCGGGCACGACCACCTCGGGGATGCCGCCGGTCGCCGTCGCCACGACCGCGGTCTCGCAGGCCATGGCCTCGAGGTTGACGATGCCGAGGGGCTCGTAGATCGAGGGGCAGGCGCAGACGGTCGCGGCCGACAGCAGCGCGACCACGTCGGCACGCGGCAGCATCTCGGGGATCCACACGACCCCGGTGCGCCCGGCGGCAAGGGAGTCGACCAGCCCGCGTACCTCGGCCTCGATCTCGGGGGTGTCGGGCGCGCCGGCGCAGAGCACGACCTGCACGTCGGGCGGCAGCGCCGCGACTGCGCGCAGGAAGAGGGGCAGGCCCTTCTGCCGCGTGATCCGCCCGACGAACACCACCGACGGTCGGTCCGGGTCGACGCCCAGCTCGCGCACCCGGTCGGGTGCGGAGACGGGCCTCCACAGCTCGGTGTCGATGCCGTTGTGGACCACCTGCACCCGCGCCGGGTCGATCGCGGGATAGGACGCCAGCACGTCGTCGCGCATGGCCGCGGACACCGCGATGACCGCCGCGGCCGCCTCGTAGGACGTCTGCTCGGCCCACGACGACAGCGCGTAGCCGCCGCCGAGCTGCTCGGCCTTCCACGGCCGCAGCGGCTCGAGGGAGTGCGCGCTCACGAGGTGCGTCACGCAGTGCAGCAGGCTCGGCAGGTGGCCGGCGAGGTTGGCGTACCAGGTGTGCGAGTGCACGACGTCGGTGCCGCCGCAGGCGTCGGCGATGGCCAGGTCGACCCCGAACGTGCGCAGTGCGGGGTTGGCCCCGGCGAGCTCGGCGAGGTCGGCGTACGACGACGTCCCGGCCTCGTCACGGGGTCCGCCGAAGGCGTGGACCCGCGTGTCGACGTCGCCCCGGGCGCGCAGCGCACGCACCAGCTCGGCCACGTGGACACCGGCGCCGCCGTAGACGGACGGCGGGTACTCCTTGCTCAGCACGTCGACCCTCACGCCCCACAACCTAGGGGATGAGTAACGTGCCTCACATGAGCGCCCGCAAGAAGGTCCTGGCCATCGTGCTCGCCGGAGGGGAGGGCAAGCGGCTGATGCCGCTGACGGCCGACCGCGCGAAGCCGGCGGTCCCGTTCGCCGGGATCTACCGGCTGATCGACTACGCCCTCTCCAACGTCGTCAACTCCGGCTACCTGCAGGTCGTCGTGCTGACGCAGTACAAGTCGCACAGCCTCGACCGTCACGTCACCCAGACCTGGCGGATGTCGACGATGCTCGGCAACTACGTCGCGCCCGTCCCGGCGCAGCAGCGGGTCGGCAAGCACTGGTACCTCGGCAGCGGCGACGCCATCTACCAGTCCCTCAACCTGATCAAGGACGAGAAGCCCGACATCGTCGTCGTGGTCGGTGCCGACCACGTCTACCGGATGGACTTCTCCCAGATGGTCGCCCAGCACGTCGAGTCGGGCGCCGCCGCGACGGTCGCGGCGATCCGTCAGCCGATCGAGATGGCCGACCAGTTCGGCGTCATCGACGTCGTCCCCGACTCGCCCGGCCGGATCCGCGAGTTCCTCGAGAAGCCCAAGGACCCGGTGGGCCTGCCCGACAGCCCCGGCGAGGTGCTGGCCTCGATGGGCAACTACGTCTTCGACGCCGACGCGCTGGTCGAGGCCGTCACGCGCGACGCGACGACCGACGGGTCCAAGCACGACATGGGCGGCGACATCGTGCCGGCGTTCGTCCGCCGCGACCTGGCCGGCGTCTACGACTTCAAGGACAACGACGTCGCCGGCTCGACCGACCGCGACCGCGGCTACTGGCGCGACGTCGGGACCCTGGCGTCCTACTACGCCGCCCACATGGACGTCGTCTCGCCGCTGCCGGTCTTCAACCTCTACAACTTCGACTGGCCGATCTACACCTCCTACGGCCCGCAGCCGCCTGCCAAGGTCGGCGCCGGCGGCGGCTCGCCCGCGACGGTCGACGACGCGGTCCTGGCGCCTGGTGTCGTCGTCAGCGGCAGCACGGTGCTCCGTTCGGTCCTCTCGCCGGCGGTGTTCGTCGCGCCCGGGGCGACGGTCGACGGCGCGGTGCTGATGAACGGCGTCCGCGTCGGCGCCGGCGCGGTCGTCCGCAACGCGATCCTCGACAAGAACGTGGTCGTCCCCGACGGCGCCCGCATCGGCGTCGACCACGAGGAGGACCGCGCCCGCGGCTTCCTCGTCGAGGACGGCCTCACGGTGCTGGGCAAGGACCAGCCCTTCCCCGCCTGACCCGTCGCTGGCCGAGCACTCCCGCGGCCCGCGCCGGCTCGGCGTACGCCGCCGCCAGCGTCTCGACCGTCTCGTGCGCGTTGAGCCCGCTCGGGTTGGGCACCACCCACAGCTCGCTGGCGCCCCACGGCTCCGGCTGGCGCCCCATCACGGCCTTCGGCCGCCCGAACGCCGAGCGGTACGCCGTGATGCCGGCGATCGCGACGACCGCGGGTGTCCTCAGCTCGACCAGCGCTCGCAGCTCGGCACCGCCGGCCCGCAGCTCGGCCGCCGTCAGCTCGGACGCCTTGGCGGTCGCCCGCGGCGCCACGTTGGTGATGCCGATCCCGCGCGAGCGGAGGTGGTCGCGGTCGGCGTCGGTCATGCCGGCGGCGGGGTCGATCCGGTGCTCCAGGATCCCCGCCGCGAGCAGCGCGGGGTAGAAGCGGTTGCCGGGGTAGGCGAAGTGGGTCTGGGTCGCCGCCGTCCACAGCCCCGGGTTGATCCCGACGAACAGCAGCCGCAGCGGCACGCCCGCCGGCGGCAGCAGGTCGGGCACCTCCGCGTCGCGGAACGTCTCCAGCTCGGCACGCGTGAATCCCACGCCGCCAGCCTGCCGGAACCCCGGTCGGCGCAGTAGCGTCCAACCACCATGCGACCCCTTCTCGGTGCCCTCCTGCTCGTGCCCCTCCTGCTCGCCGGCTGCGGCGACGACGAGGACCCGACCGCGTCCGACCCGGCTCCGTCGGGGGCGACGAGCACCGCCACGCCGGAGACCGCGACCGACCTGCCGACCACCGTCGACCCGTCGTCGGGCGAGCCGACCCGGAGCCCTCCGATCACCCCGGGCGGCGTGCCGTTCGAGCTCGTCGAGCTCGTGGACGGTACGGCGGGGCGCGGCCAGGCCACCGACGAGGCGGTCCCGATCGCCTCGGCGGCCGACGCGAAGGCCTTCGCGTCGGCGTTCTCGCCCGATCTCGCCGGCCGGGTCGAGGCCGCGCTGGCCGCCCCGGCCCCGGAGGGCACGTCGCTCTACGCCGCGGTCGTCGGCATGGGCTGCGACATCCCGCCCGGCGTCGACGTCACCGAGACCGCCGACGGCTACGCGATCACCGGCCTCAAGGTCGCCGACCCGCTGCCAGAGTGCTTCGCCCCGGTCACCACCGTCGCCGTTGTCGCGATCGGCAGCTGACAGCGCTATAAGGCAACCCGGGCGGTCACGTACCTGCCAGGGAGAACCGACCCTTGTCGGGGGTTGCAACCCCTGACAACGGTCGGAATCCCCGGCCGGCCGGGGAATCCGACACCCCCTGGGGTACCCCTCAGCGACGCGGCTTGCGGTACCGGATCGAGATCGCGTTGGCCACGGACCGCTGGAAGCCGTCGGAGGGTGAGTTGACGACCTGCAGCCGGCCGGCGCGGCGGGCGACCATGGTCGTCGAGCCGCCCCCGTCCAGGTTGAGGGACTCGTCGGCGCCGAGGTCGATCATCTTCTCGGCCAGCTCGACCATCGTGTAGCCGCGGCTGAAGGACTGGCGTCCGTCGATCGTGAGGAGCAGCAGGGTGCGGGTGTCGCGGTCGATGCCGATGGCGGTGCGGGGGTGCATCTCGAGGTCGTCGACGACGGTGACCAGGCCGTCGCGGACCAGGAACTTGTTGCCGGTGATGGCCATCCGTGGCTGGCCGTCGACGTACGACGTCACCGTGGCGCGCGAGCCCCGCCCGAGAGCCGCGAGCTGACGCGCGCCGTCGCCACGGCCGACGAGCAGGGTGTCGCGGTAGGGCCGGCCGGCGGGGAGCCGGGTGCCGACGAACGCGACGCGGCCGTCGATCACCTGCACGATCCGCACCTCGCGACGCTGGCCGCCGGTCCAGCGGTAGCCGGAGGCGTCACCCCAGGCGGGTGTGTAGACGCCGACCCCGTCGGGCTCGACCTCGGCGCTGTTGACGGACGTGATCGTGATGTCGGGGTGCTCACGGATCCGGGCGTGCGTCGCCAGCGGCCCGATGTCGGGCCAGCCGCGGCGGCCGAACGAGAACGCCGCGTTCCAGCCCTCGAGCCGACCGTGGAGCAGGCCGAGCTGGCGGTCGCGGCCCAGGCCGAGCGGGGCGCCGGTGTCGCCGATGTCGAAGAAGTCGCCGTTGACGCCGGCGACGGCCCGGTCGCGGGCCAGGATGCTCGAGACCGGGGCGGTGCGCCCGACCGAGCCGGGGTTGGCGTAGTCGACGGTCAGCCCGCGCGTGCGCCATTTGACGGTCATCAGGGTGGCCCGGATCGGACCGCGCAGCGTGCGCTCGTCCCAGGTCGTCACGGCGACGCCGGGGACGACCTTCCACGTCCGCAGCGACCGCGTCTCGCGGACCGACCGCAGCAGCAGGGGTACGTCGCGTGCGGCCGGGCCGACCACGCCGTCGCTGGTCTGGGGCCGGTTCGTGCCCTGCACGTAGCCGTCGGGCCGACCGGCGTCACGAGGCCCGTCGTGCGGGCGCGACCGGTCGGCGCTGGCGCTGGGGACGGCCAGCGTGAGCGCGCAGACGAGGACGACGGAGGGGAAGGACCGCACCCGCCCCAGGGTAAAGACGTGGGACGGGTGTGGCTGGTGTTTCGGGGGAGTGTTGGTCCCCTAGTTGACGACGGGCAGGTGCACGACCGTGTCGGCCAGCGAGATGACACCGGGGACGCGCGAGGCCATCCCGACGAACGTGTCACTGAGCGGCGAGACCAGCAGGTAGAGGTGCTGGCCCTTCGGGACGTCGACCGCGACCGACGGCAGGGCGATGCGCCGACGTACGCCGGAGACCGCGGTGGGCTCGCGCAGGGGGAGCACGTTGTTCTGCACGAGGTGGGCGTCGAGCGGGCTGGTGCCGACGGCCAGGCCGTAGAAGGCGCGGTTCTCGACGCCGGCAGCGGTGACCGCGGCGGTGAGGTAGGGCGTGCCGGCCACCTTGAGGGGACCGGCGGCGATCTCGTAGGGGAGCGGTACCCCGGCGGCCGTCGTGCTGACGACGGGGCCGGCGATCGGCACCGCTCGGTTGGCGTCGGGCGACTTCACCGTGATGCAGCGCGAGGCGGCCGTGGCGAGGTGGATGCGGCCGTAGCCGCCGAGCCGGCGGTCGCGACCCTTGAGCTGCTCGTCGAAGAAGCGGATCGAGAGCCGGCGGAAGTTGCCGCCGGCGAGCTGCTTGCTGCACGGGTCGGAAGTGACGTTGACCCCGGCCGGGAGCACCTGGGGCAGCACGTGGCCGCCGTTGTAGCCCACGAAGATGCTGCGCTTGCGGGCCTTGGCGGTGATCGCGGTGCGCCAGTTGGTCAGGCCCTGCTCGAGCGGGAACAGCCCGTCCGTGGTGCCCTGGCCGAAGAGCACCGGGATGTCGAGCTTGCGGCCCTGCGACACGTGCCACGCGGGTCCGTTGTGCTTGAAGAAGGTGTCGAGGTCCTGACCGGTCGGGCCGTTGCCGTCGGGCCAGGTGCCGGTGGCGGCGGCCTCGGTCAGCGCCGCGTAGACGTTGGTGGGCAGGGCGTTGCTCGGGAGGGCCGCGGCCGAGAGCGCGAGCGCCCACTCGGTGCGGGCGACGTTGTCGGGGGCCAGCGAGCCCTTGAGCGAGTTCCAGGTGATCTCGGGGGCGAGCGCGTCGAAGACCGGCTTGCCGTGGATCCGCAGCTCCTCGAAGGCGCCGACGAACTGGTAGCCGCCGCCATAGCTGCCGCCGACCGCGCCCAGGCGCGGGTCGCCCTTGGCGTCCTGCCTGACCCAGGGGAGCCTGCTGATCAGGCCGACCAGCCGGCGTACGTCGGCACCCTCGCGGCTCGGGCTCTCGACGTGCGCCTGACCGCCGGACTCGCCGAAGCCGCGCTGGTCGAACGACAGGACGCCGTAGCCGGCGGCCAGGTACTCCTTGAGGTCGGCCGCCTTGGTCACGCGCGACCCGCCCCAGCCGTGGCTGTGCATGAGCATCGGCACCCGCTTGCGCGCGGTCGCGCCGGCCGGCTTGAAGATCGAGTAGCAGATCTTGACCGGCGTGGTGCTGCCTGGTTCGGGCACGCTCTTGAGGCACCCGTCGGTCTTGGTCGGGCCCGCCTTGGCCGCGGCCGCGAGCGCGGGGCGCACGACTACGGCGTCGGCGCTCGGCGCCACGACGGGCGCGACGAGGCCGGTGGTCAGCAGGGCGGTCAGGGTGACGGCGGTCTTCCGGAGGTCCACGACGGGTCCAACGAGCATCTGTGCCGATGGTCACACGGCTGTGGCCTGCATCACCCGGCACGCGGTTCGTCCATGATGGCCGGGTGCGCGTGACGAACCGGCTCGCCGTCGGCGACAACCTCGAGGTGCTCGCCACCCTGCCGGAGGCCTCGGTCGACCTGGCCTACCTCGACCCGCCGTACAACACGGGCAACCCGTTCGCCTACGCCGACTCCTACGGCACCCACGCCGCCTGGACGGCGATGATGCGTCCCCGCCTCGAGGAGGTACGTCGGGTGCTCGCCCCGACGGGGGCGGTGGCGGTCTCGATCGACGACGGCGAGGTCGCGCACCTGCGGCTGCTGCTCGACGAGGTGTTCGGGGAGGCCTGCTTCCTGGCCCAGGTCGTGGTCAACCTCAACCCCAAGGGCCGCCAGCTCGGTCGGGGGTTCGCGACGTCGCACGAGTACCTCCTCGTCTACGCCCGGGACGCCCGCGCGTGCGTGCTCGAGGCGTCGACGAGCGACACCGTCGACCCCGGCGACTTCCCGCACGAGGACCCGGGGGAGCCGCGCCGCTACCGGCGGCTGCCGCTGCGCAACACCAACAAGAAGTTCAACCCGGTCACGGCGCCGACGATGCACTACCCGCTGTGGGGCGACCCTGAGAGCGGCGCGGTGCGGAGCAGCGCCTTCGAGGGGGCGTTCGAGATCCGGCCGGTCTTCGGCGACGGCACCCCCGCGGTGTGGCGGTGGAGCGCGCCGCGGGTCGACGCGCGACCCGGCGACCTGCTGTGCCGCCGGGTGCAGACCCGCGGCCGCGGACCCGAGAGCGGGGTCCGCGTCGACATCTTCCAGAAGGACTGGCTCGAGCCGGGACGGCGCAAGAAGCTGCGCACCATCTGGCTCGCCGAGGAGGTCGGCTCCACCGACACCGCCGTGGCCGAGCTCAAGGCCCTGGTGGGCCACCTGTTCGAGTCACCCAAGCCGACCGGGCTGCTGCTGCGGCTGCTCGCGACGATGCCCGACGACGTCCGGGTGCTCGACCCGTTCGCCGGGAGCGGCACCACGGGCCACGCGGTCGCGCTGGCCAACGCCGCCGACGGTGGGAGCCGGACGTGCCTGTCGATCGACGTCGCGGCCCCCGTGCGGCCCGGGTCCAACGCCGACCTGGCCGGCCACGCCACCGTCGCCGACGTCACGCGCGCGCGGCTGCGAGCGGTGGCCGACGCGGTGGGCGGCGGGTTCGCCGAGCTCGACGGCTGAGGTCAGCCGAGGAGACGCTGCGTCAGGCCGTGCAGCTGGTCGACCGGGCGCTGCTGCTCGCCGGCGAAGGAGCTGACGACGACGAGCACGCCGGTCAGCGCGGGGATGACCCACTGGAGCGCGGCGAGCTTCTTCTGCGCGGCGGCGACGTCGTCGGGCGTCTCGTGGCTCGGCTGCGTGCCGGAGGCGACCGGGACCGGCCCGTGGGCCGACACGGTCTTGCCCAGGCTGCGCGAGTAGGCGGTGACGCCGAGCGCGGCGACGGTCAGGCCGGTCTTGACCAGCGCCATCGTCGCGACGCCGTCCTGGCCGCCGAGCCGGCTCTTGTTGGCGCTGAGCTGGCCGACGCTGCCGACCAGGTGGGCGCCGATGGCGGCCGCGTTGACCGGCGTCCACCGGTCCCAGCCCTTGTTGGCGACCGCGCCGGAGTCACCGGCGCGGCCGGCCTCGCCGGCGGCGGCGTTGAGGGAGACGGCGTTGGCGAGCGTGCCGCCGAACCAGGCGCTGAGGCCGACGTCGTGCAGGGAGCGGGAGAGGGTGTTGCGGGCCATGAGGTGCCTCCGGGGCGTGACGGGATCGTGCGGGTCACGCGCCGGTACCCAGCGGTCGGGGGCACCGGCACCCCTCGGGGTGGCGGTGCCCCCCTGCTCCCGGTCGTCGCAGCCTCAGAGGCCGGCCGCCTTCTCCAGCGCCGCCACCTCGTCGTCGAGGTAGGTCAGCAGCCGCTGCAGGTGGGGCACGGTGCGCCGGCAGCCGGTGAGCCCGAACGCCATGTTGCCGTCGTAGGAGGAGCAGGTGATGTTGAGCGCCATGCCGTTGATCGGGATCGACAGGGGATAGGTGCCGACCAGCTGGGCGCCGTTCCAGTAGTGGGTCGAGCGCGGGCCGGGCACGTTGCTGATGATGAGGTTGTAGGGCGGGCGCACGATGCCCTGCATCCGCAGCATCGGGGTGAGGATCGCGGGTGCCTGGCCGATCGCGCTCATGGCGAGGATCTGTACCGGCGTCATCGACGACAGCGCCTCCTTGCCGTCCTTCATCGACTTGTGGATCGCGCCGAGACGCCGAGCGGGGTCGTCCTGGTCGGTGGCCAGCTGGACCATCACGGCGCCCACGGCGTTGCCGCCCTCGGCCGAGGCGATCTGCGACTGCTTGGCGTTGAGGCCGACCGGCACCATCGCGACCAGCGGCTTGTCCGGCAGCTCGCCGAGCTCGATCAGGTAGGTCCGCATCGCGCCCGAGCACATGGCCATCACGACGTCGTTGATCGTCGTGCCGGTGGCCTTGCCGATCGCGCGGAGCCGCTCGATGGGCCAGTCCTGGGCGGCGAAGCGGCGCGAGCCGGTGATGTCCTGGTTGAACATCGTGCGCGGGGCGTAGAGCGAGAGCGCGGACGTCTCGTTCTTGAGGCCCTTGCGGATCGTCTTGACGAGCGCGCCCGGCATGCCCGCTGCCTCGGCCGTGATCCCCAGGGCGCCCCGCAGCGCCGACAACGGCACCTCCGAGAGCCCGCCCCGGGAGTCGGAGCCCGCCTTGGGGCGACGGGTCGGCAGGACGCCCCACGGCGGCGGCATGTCGCGCTCGTCGGGATCGGTGGACAGGGTGCTCGCCAGCAGCCGCATCGCGGACACGCCGTCGACGAGGGCGTGGTGGGTCTTGGTGTACATCGCGACCCGGCCGTCGCGCAGGCCCTCGATCAGGGTGGCCTCCCACAGCGGTCGCTCCCAGGCCAGCCGGGTGCTGTGCAGCCGCGAGCAGAGCTCGAGCAGCTCGCGGACCCGACCGGGCCTGGGCAGCGCGCTGTGCCGGACGTGGTGCTCGATGTCAAACTGCTCGTCGGGCTTCCACACCAGCTGCGCGCCGGTGCGCACCGATCGGTAGGGGTGCTTGAGGAACAGCGGCGAGATCTCCTCGACGTCGAGCATCGCCTCGTACATCTCGCGCACGTAGTTGCGCCCCGCGCCCTCCGGCTTCTTGAACAGCTGCAGCCCGCCGACGTGCATCGGCATGTTGCGGTTCTCGGCCAGCAGGAAGCCGGCAGAGGTCGGGTCGATCGGAGTTGGCACCGGGGAGCCCCTTCGTATGCGTGTCGTTGTTCGGGGGTGGAGGTGTGGCGATCCTGTCGCGGTGTGACTCCGTCCACAAGCAACGCGCCCTTGTGCTGCCGGCCCCGCGGGGAGGACGCTCGTGTTGTGCCGGTACGCCGAACCGCCCGGGTCACGCCCGGGCCCGTCCCGTGGGTCGTCCCGTGGGTCGTGGTGGTCGCGCTCGTCGCGGCCCTGCTCGTCGTGCCGGCGGCAGCGCCGTCGTACGCCGCGTCCTACTCGGCCCCGCTGACGAGGGCGGTCGCCGACCTGCCGGTCGCCGCGGAGGTCCGCACCGGCTACGTCCGCAGCAAGTTCAAGCACTGGGTCGACGCCGACGGCGACGGCTGCTCGACCCGGGTCGAGGCGCTGGTCGCCGAGGCCGACGACCCCGTCACGGTCGGCGCCGGGTGCACGCTGACCGGCGGGCGCTGGTGGTCCTACTACGACGCAGCGTCGCGGTCGCCGGCCAAGGCGCTCGACATCGACCACATGGTCCCGCTGGCCGAGGCGTGGGACTCCGGCGCCCGCTCGTGGACCGCGGCCACCCGTGAGGCCTTCGCCAACGACCTCGGCGACGCCCGCTCGCTGGTCGCCGTCACCGCGTCGGTCAACCGTTCCAAGGGCGACCAGGACGTGGCCGAGTGGCTGCCGGGCCACAGCCGGTGCCGCTACCTGCGCGAGTTCGTGGCCGTCAAGCACCGCTGGCGGCTGACCGTCGACAGCGCCGAGAAGACCGCGATGACGTCGCTGGCGGCCTCCTGCCCGGCGGCGACCATCACCGTGACGCTGGCCCGCTGAGCCCTGCGCCGGACCCCCCGTCGGGCCCGCGGCCGGAGACTCCGCTGAGGGTTCTCCCTCGACCTGGGGCTCAACCGTTGTCGGCGTGCGGCCGCGTGGCCCAGGGTCGTGCCCGACCACCCACCTCGGACACTCGGAGTCCCACATGCGCCGGTTCCTGCTCACCTGTCTCGGCGCCGTCGCCGGGTCGATCGGCCTCGTGGCGGTGCCCTCCGTGGCCCACGCCGAGGACTACTCCGCTCCGCTCAGCAGCGCCATCGGCGACCTGACCGTGGCGACCGAGAGCCGGTCCGGCTACGACCGCGACCTCTTCAAGCACTGGGTCGATGCCGACGGCGACGGGTGCTCGACCCGCAACGAGGTGCTGATCGCCGAGGCCGACGACCCGGTGACGGTCGGGGCGTCCTGCGCGCTGAGCGGCGGGCGCTGGTACTCCTACTACGACGGCGTCTCGCAGACCTCCGCCTCGGCGCTCGACATCGACCACATGGTGCCGCTGGCCGAGGCCTGGGACTCCGGCGCCTCGTCGTGGTCGGCGGCGACCCGTGAGGCCTACGCCAACGACCTCGGCGACAGCCGCTCGCTCGTCGGCGTCACCGCGGCGGACAACCGCAGCAAGGGTGACCAGGACCTCGCCGAGTGGCTGCCGGACCTCGAGCAGTGCCGCTACCTGCGCGAGTTCGTCGCGGTCAAGCTGCGCTGGCGGCTCGCGGTCGACAGCGCCGAGAAGTCGGCGATGACGTCGCTGGCCGGTGGCTGCGCGGACTCCACGATCACGGTCACCCGGGCCCGCTGAACCCTGTGGAAACGACCACGAGTCGTCCACAGGCGGGGGAGCCGAGGCCGTCGTCCACAGGGGACGAGGAGGCCGGCCCGCGGCGTCGGTGAGCGCACCTAGCGTCCCTCGCGCCGCCGGAACCCGCCGGCGCACGATCCCTCGGGGGACCCATGTTCAAGCTCCTGCTCCTGCCCTCCCTGCTCCTGGCCCTGCTGTTCTCCTCGCTCTGCCTCGCCTGGTCGGCGACCGCCGACGCCACGACCGTCGCGCTCGACCGTGCCCCCGCCCGGCAGGTGGTCGTCGGGGTCGAGGGCGACCGGGGCAACGGCTTCACCGTCGTCCACGCCGACGGCTCGAGCATCAGCCCACCGACCGACTCCGAGGCCCTCGCCGAGTGCGGTGAGTACGACGACCAGCTCGACCGGGTGCGCTGCCGCGTCGAGGTCCGCACCTGGTACCGCGACCTCGGCGACCTCAAGCGCTCCCTCGCCTGGGTCCGCTCCCACCGCTGACGTGGCGCCCGCACCCTGGGGGTGGCGGGTGGCAGCATCGGGTCCGTGCCCCTGTCGACGCCCGTGCTCCACGTCGACCTCGACCAGTTCTTGGCCGCGGTCGAGGTGCTGCGCCGGCCCGAGCTGGCCGGCCTGCCGGTGGTGGTCGGCGGCCGGGGCGACCCGACCGAGCGGGCGGTGGTGTCCACGGCGTCCTACGAGGCGCGTGCCCTCGGTGTCCGCTCCGGCATGCCGCTGCGGAGCGCCGCCAAGAAGTGCCCCGACGCGGTCTTCCTGCCGGTCGACTTCCCGGTCTACGAGGTCAAGTCGGCGCTGGTCATGGCCACGCTGCGGGCGGCGCTGTGGTCGGGCGACCCCGTCGACGTCGAGGTGCTCGGCTGGGACGAGGCCTTCGTCGGCCTGCGCCCCGGGGCGGTCGCCGCCGACCACGACCCCGAGGCCTTCGCGGACCAGGTCCGCGCCGAGGTGCTCGCCGCGACCGGGCTGCACTGCTCGGTCGGGATCGGCGACAACAAGCTGCAGGCCAAGATCGCCACCGACTTCGGCAAGCCGCGCGGGGTCTACCGCATCAGCGACGCCACGTGGTTCGCCGAGATGGGTCAGCGGCCCACCCGGGCCCTGTGGGGCGTGGGCGCCAAGATCCAGAAGCGGCTGGCCGACCTCGGCATCCACACCGTCGAGCAGCTCGCGACCTCCGACGCCCGGGTCCTCGCCGCCGAGATCGGCCCGACGATGGGCCCCTGGTACCACCGCCTCGGCCGGGGCGTCGACACCAGCGTCGTCGACCCGACGCCCTGGGTGCCCCGCGCCCACGGACGCGAGGAGACGTTCCAGACCGACCTCGAGACCGACGCCGAGATCGAGCAGGAGGTGCGCCGCATCGCGCTGCGGGTGGTCGCCGACATCGACGCCGAGGGTCGCCCCGCCTGGCGGGTCGGGCTCAAGGTGCGCGACCGGGCCTTCCAGACCGTCCAGCGCAGCCGCAAGCTGCCCGAGCCCACCCGCGACCCCGAGGTGCTCGTCGACGCCGCGGTCGCGCTGCTGGCCAAGGTGGAGCGGCGGCGACCGGTGCGGCTGCTCGGCGTACGCCTGGAGATGGTCGAGCCCGAGGGCGGCTACGAGCGCTGACGCGCGTGGGTCAGACCGAGTCCCGCAGGTCGCGGACCACCGAGTCGACGACGGCGACGAGGTCGCCGTCGGTGGCGGCCGCGACGGCCCGCTGCCGCTGGTAGGACGCCCCGTCGGCCACCACGGTGGTGACCGACGCGAGCTCGGCCGAGCACCCCAGCCGCTCGGCGGTCGGCTCGAGCCGGGCCAGGAGGTCGGCGAGGTCGTCGGTGACCAGCCGCTCGGTCGAGGCGGCGTCGAGGATGACGATGGCGTCGAGGCCGTAGCGCGCGGAGCGCCACTTGTTCTCCTGCACGTGCCAGGGCGGCATCGTCGGCAGCTCCTCGCCGGCGGCGAGGCGGGTGTCGAGGTCGACGACCAGGCAGTGCATGAGCGCGGTGAGGGCGGCAAGGTCCGTGAGCGAGGAGACGCCGTCGCAGACCCGGTTCTCCAGGGTGCCGAGGTGGGCGGCCGGGCGCAGGTCCCAGCGGATCTCGTTGAGCTCGTCGATGACGCCGGTCGTGAGCTGGTCGTGGGCGAAGGACTCGAACTCCTCCCAGGTCTGGAACTGGAACGGCAGCCCGGCCGTCGGCAGCTGCTGGAACATCAGGGCCCGGTTGGAGGCGTAGCCGGTGTCGAGCCCGCCCCAGATCGGCGACGACGCCGAGAGGGCCTGCAGGTGCGGGTAGAAGTTGAGCAGCGACGACAGCACCGGCATCACCCGCGAGCGGTCCGGCAGCCCGACGTGGACGTGGACCCCCCAGATGAGCATCTGCCGGCCCCACCACTGGGTCCGGTTCATCAGCTCCTCGTAGCGGTGGCCGGCGCTGAGCTGCTGCCCGGTCCACGACGCGAAGGGGTGGGTGCCGGCGCCGAACAGGTCGAGGTCGAGGTCGTCGCCGGCCGCCAGCACCGGGTCGAGCGTGACGCGCAGGTCGTCCATCGCCTGACCGACGGTCGTGCAGACCCCGGTCACCAGCTCGACGGTGTTGCGGAGCAGCTCCTGGTGCAGCCGTTCCGGGTGCGGCAGCCGGGGCCGGGCCCGGGCGAAGAGGTGGGAGGCGTCGTTGCGCAGGTCGCGGGTGCGGCGGTCGACGAGCGCCAGCTCCCACTCCACGCCCAGCGTGTAGTCGGCCGAAGCGTGGAAGTCGATCCGCACCGGCTCAGCGTTCCACACCTGGCTCCCGGCGGCTGCCCGCCGAGGGGTGGCCGGGCGACGCCACGGGGTGACGGAGGTCGCGTGCGCGTCGGGTTGGGTGCGCCCGGCGGGTGCGCGACCATCGAGGAGTGCCCCCCGCAGAGTTCGTCGAGCCCCTCGAGCCCGAGGACCTCGACCTGCCGGCCACCCAGGAGCTGGAGCTGCCGCGGCGGACCACGCTCGTCCTCGACTTCTGCCTGCGGATCGGCGAGCTGCTGCTGGCGTCCGGGGCCGGCGCGGCCGACGTGACCGCGACGATGCTGTCGGTGGCGCGGGCGTTCCACGCCGACGAGGCCGACGTCGACATCACCTTCACCTCCCTGACGATGAGCCACCAGACCAGCCCCGACGAGGTGCCGCTCATCGCGACCCGCCACGTGCAGCGCCGGGTGATCGACTACCAGGACCTCACCCGGGTCGACCACCTCGTCCGCGGCGTCATCGCGGGCGAGCTCGGCCTGCGCGAGGGCCGCGCCGAGCTGCGCCGGATCGTCTCGACCGGGCACGACCGCCCGCGCTGGGCCGTCACCGGCGGCTGGGCCGCCATGGCGGCCGGCGTCGCCGTCCAGCTCGGCGGCGACGTCTGGGTCGCCCTGCTCGCGGCGCTGGCCGCCGTCCTGATCGACCGGCTCCAGCTGCGGATCGCGCGGCGACGGCTGCCGGTGTTCTACCAGCAGGTCGCCGGGGGCGGCGCCGCGACGCTGGTCGCCGTGGCAGCGGCCGTGATCGACGAGCAGCTCGACCTCGGGCTCGACGTCTCGCAGGTCATCACCGCCAACATCGTGCTGCTGCTGGCCGGCATCGGGTTCATGGGCGCCCTGCAGGACGCCCTGACCGGCTTCTACATCACCGCCGGCGCCCGGATCACCGAGGCGATGCTCTCGACCGCAGGCATCATCGCCGGCGTCAGCGGCGGCCTCAGCCTGGCCTCCGCCGTCGGCGTCGACCTGCCGACCGTCGAGCCGGGGGCCACCGGCATCCAGGGGATCGGGCTCGCCGCGCTCGGCTCGGCGGTGGCCGCGGCGGCGTTCGCGTTCTCGTCGTACTCGCCCCGGCGGGCGCTGCTGCCCATCGCGCTGGTCGCCGCCGTCGCGGTGACGATCTGGCTGTCGATCGAGGAGCCGGGCATCGGGCGCAGCTGGTCGGTCGGGTTCGCCGCCCTGTTCGTCGGCCTCGTCGGCTACGCCATCGCGGCGCGGCTCAAGGTCCCGCCGCTCATCGTCGTGGTGTCGGCCGTCGTCCCGATGCTCCCCGGCATCGCGATCTACCGCGGCCTGTCGCTCCTCGGCGAGGGCAGCCGCCGCGACACCTCGCTCGGGCTCGTCGCCCTCATCGGCGCCGCGTCCGTCGCCCTCGCCCTGGCCGCGGGCGTGATCCTGGGGGAGTACCTCGCGCAGCCGCTGGCCCGCGAGGCCCGCCGCGTCGAGTCCCGGCTCGCCGGGCCGCGCCTGGTCGGACCGGTCAGGATGCTCAGCCGGCGGTCTCGGTCAGGTCGGCGAGGCGGGCGAACCACCGGTCCGCACTCTCCCCGTCGAACGGCGCCCGCTCCTCCAACACCTGCTCCGACACCCACGCGCACGCGTCCTCCGCGAGGCTGACCACCTCGGTCGGGTAGCCGAACCGCACCTGGTGGTCGGCGAACTCGTCCTCGTCGTCGACGAACACGTGGCCGTCGGTCATGCGGATGACGTCGAGGTCGAGGTCGACAGCACGGCACGTCGTGCCGTCCCACCACGGCACCGACGTCATGTCGACGTAGGTCGCGACGTGCCACCCCGGGCCGTGGAACGTCGCCAACCACCCGGCGTCGCGTGGCACCAGCCCCACCTGCACGACCACGGTCGTGAACTCGGCGCCCGGGCGCGCCATGAAGGTGCCGGCCGGGATACCGATCCAGTCGCCGTGCTCGTCGGCGCCGAGGTAGGTCGCGTCGAACGCCCAGTGCGGCCGGTCGCCCCACTTCGTCATCTCCAGGCGGACGGGGGTCCCGAGGTCGAGGCTCACGCCGCCCACCGTGTCACGATCCTCGGACAGCCGGACACAGGGGAGACGTGACCGCCCGCTTCGAGCGCCTGTACGCCGCGCACGCGCGCGCCGTGCTGGGCTACGCCCTGCGCCGCACGGCCGAGCCCGAGGACGCTGCCGACGTCGTGGCCGAGACGTTCGTGGTGGCGCTGCGCCGGCTCGACGACGTGCCGGCCGAGCCGCAGGCCCGGGCCTGGCTCTACGCCGTCGCCCGCCGCACCCTGGCCAACCAGCGTCGCGGCCGCGACCGGCGGACCCGACTCGGCGAGCGGCTGCGGCACGACCTGCGTGCCACGCTGCCCGACCCGGCCGACGACGTCGCCCTCGCCGCCGACGCCCGGCGCGCTCTCGACGCGCTCTCCGCGAGCGAGCGCGAGGTGCTCGAGCTCGCGGCCTGGGAGGGGCTCGAGCCACGCGAGATCGCCGAGGTCCTCGACATCTCGGCCGCCGCGGCCCGGCAGCGCCTCAGCCGCGCCCGCGCCGCCCTGCGCCACACCGACCTGCTCGCCTCCGTCCCCCTCCGCGACCAGGAGCCCCGATGACCCTCCCCGCCCGCATCACCGACGACCAGCTGGCCGACCTGCCGCTCGCCCCGTCCCTCGACGCCCTGCGCGACGAGATCCTCGCCACCGAGTCCCGCACCGAAGGCCCGCGCCGGCGGTGGCCGGTCGTCGTCGCGGCGGCGGCGTCGATCGCGGTCGTCGCCGCCGTGCCGGCCTACGTCGCCACCCGGGGCGACGACCCGTCGCGCAGCGCGCCGGCGGGCCCCGTCCCG
>NZ_JAURVJ010000125.1 GCF_030655615.1 Nocardioides sp. | reverse complement strand
GTCCGGGTCGGGTGGCCGCGCGCGTAGCAGACCGCGTCTCGGCGTCAAGGACGCCTTCGGCGCCGCTTCGCGGTCGCTGCGCGATCCTTGACCCCGAGCCTCTCGCGGTCTGCTCCTCGGCGCGCAACGGCGTGGCCTCGCGCGCGCGGCACGCCGTCGCCTGCGCGGCCACCCGACCCGGCGGTGCGTGAGCCACCGTTCTGGGCGATCCGAGGTGCCGGTTCGGAGGCTGACACACCGCCGGCCCGGGTCGGGGAGCCCGCAAGGTGAAGTTCTGCGACGAAGCTCCCGCTTCTGGGCCGAAGTTTCATAGGAGAACCGGGAGAAACGTCCGGTCAGCGCGACCAGTGGTGCAGATGAGGGCTGTCCGCGCCGGACGAGGGCGCGGCGGAGCCCGCCCTTGTCTGCGCCCTCAAGCATCCCGGGAGAGGCTCGCTGTCAAGGATCGCGCAGCGACCGCGCAGCGGCGCCGTAGGCGTCCTTGACAGGGAGACCCGGGATGCTAAGCGCGCGGACAGCCCGACCCCGAAAGACCTCAGGCTGACAAGGACCCAGCCCGACGTACGACCCTCTACTGCCCGTCCTTGTGCAGCCCAGGAGGCAGCCGACCGGTGGAGCGCGCGTAGTAGGATGCGGCCCGGCGCTGGGCGAGCATCCGGGCCAGGCCGACGAAGGCGCCGCTGAAGACGGCCCACGCGACCGCCTCGCGCAGCTCGATGTCGGGGTCGGCGGGGTTCTCGGGCGGCTTCTTGCGCGTGGCGGTCTTCCAGGTGGCGTTGAGCCCCTTCTTGGCCAGGGCCGCGGCACCCAGCGCCGACACGAGCGAGAACACCGACCAGATCTTGGAGCTGTCGGGGGCGCCTGAGGCGTCTTTCTTGGCCATGGCCCGACCCTATAGCGCCGGGGTGCGCCAAGGACCGGTCAGTCTCTGGAGAGGGCGTCGACCGCGTGGGCGAGCTGGTCGGGGTGGCGGGTGCTGATCAGCCAGTACGGCGCCGGGTCGGCCGGGTCGGTGACCTCGACCTTGACGGCGCGGGAGAGGTAGGGCCGCAGCAGCAGGAAGGCCCGGGCGTCGGCCTCGACGCCGGCGGTGCGGCGGGCCTGGTCGGCGTCGAGGGGCACGGCGCGGCCGAGGTGGTGGCCCTCGATCCGGGCCCGCCCCACCCGCAGCACCCCGTCGTCGACGACGATCCGGGCGCCGCCGTAGGTGCGCAGCAGCAGCGTCAGCAGGGCCACGGCGACGGCGGTGACCGCCCAGGCGAGCAACCCGGGGACCGCGACGACGAGGGCCAGCCAGAGCGACGCGACGAGCATCGAGCCCTGGACCCACCACCGCAGCGGGACGGCAAGCCTCTCGTCGTACGCCGTCACCACGGGTCAAGCGTCCCATCCGGTCCCTGAGGAGCCGATGACGGGTCGTAGGGTCCGTGCCGTGCCCGACCTCGAGATCCAGGTGCTGCGCCTCGACCCCGACCTGCCGCTGCCGGCCTACGCCCATCCCGGCGACGCGGGCGCAGACCTGCTGACGACCGTCGACGTGACGCTGGCACCGGGGGAGCGGGCGCTGGTGCCGACCGGCGTCGCCATCGCGCTGCCCGACGGCTACGTCGCGCTGGTGCACCCGAGGTCGGGGCTGGCGGCGCGGCACGGGCTGTCGATCGTCAACACCCCCGGCACCGTCGACGCGGGCTACCGCGGCGAGATCAAGGTGCTGCTGGTCAACCACGACCCGCGAGAGCCGATCGAGCTGCGCCGCGGCGACCGGATCGCCCAGCTGGTGGTGCAGCGGTTCGAGCGCGCCGCGTTCGTCGAGGTCGAGCGCCTCCCCGAGAGCGTGCGAGGGGCCGGGGGCTACGGTTCTACCGGCGGGTTCGGTCCCGTCGTACCGTGAACGGCCCCGCAGCCCCCGTCCCAGGAGTGACCTCGTGAAGTTCCGCCGCAAGTCCGACGCCGAGAAGGCTCAGGACACCCTCGACGAGGAGACGGCGGCGACCGCCGCGCGCGAGGCCCTCGTGGGCCCCTACGACGCCGAGGACCTGTCCGACGACGACGGCGTCGAGCGGGTCGACCTCGGCTCGCTGCTCATCGTCCCGACGGCCGACCGCGAGCTGCGGATGCAGGTCGACGAGGCCTCCGGCCAGGTGCAGTCGGTGATGCTGGCCGGTCCCGACGGGGCCGTCGAGCTGCGCGCCTTCGCGGCGCCCCGCAACGGAGACCTCTGGAGCGAGGTGCGCCCCAAGATCGCGGCCGACATGGCCCAGCGCGGCGGCACCGCCACCGAGCGCGAGGGCCGATTCGGCTCCGAGCTGGTCTGCGAGATCCAGGTCCAGCGGCCCGAGGGCAACGCGGTGCAGAACTCCCGCATCATCGGCATCAACGGCTCGCGCTGGCTGCTGCGCGCGACCTTCCTCGGCAAGCCGGCGCGCGACGTCGACTCCTCCGACGAGTGGGAGGACCTGCTCACGCAGGTCGCCGTACGTCGGGGCACCAGCCCGATGATGGTCGGCGAGCCGCTCCCCCTGGTGCTGCCCGAGTCCGCGCGCCGCGTCCAGGGCTGACCCCGAGGACCTGCGGGACACCCATGGCGGAGAAGAGCCGGTTGCGGCGCACCATCAGCAAGTGGGCCAACCCCGACGACTCCTACGCCCGCGACATGCGCGCGACCTACGTCGGTTCCGGTGACGTCTCGATCGCCGACGCCCCCGACCGCGAGCTGGTCACCCTGCGCGGCACCATCCGCACGGTCACGGTCCGGCCGCGCGGCGGCGTGCCCGCCCTCGAGGCGGAGCTCTACGACGGCTCCGGCGTCCTCACCATCGTCTGGCTCGGCCGCCGCCGGATCGCCGGGATCGACCCCGGTCGGTCGCTGCAGGTGCGCGCGCGGATCGGCGTCCATGACGGCCACCGGATCATCTACAACCCGCGCTACGAGCTGATGTCGACGTGAGCACCGACGAGACGACCGGCACCGACGGCACCGGAGCGGCCAAGCCCGAGGCCGACGTCGCGACCGTCGAGGCGATGGTCCGTGCGCAGATGTCCAAGGCCCTCGGCGGCAAGCGCGGCATGCTCGAGGCCGCCATCCCGGGGTTGCTGTTCACCGCCGTCTGGCTGCCGACCAAGGAGCTCCAGCTCGCACTGGTCGTCAGCCTGGCGTCGGCCGGGATCGCCCTGGCGGTCCGGCTGGTGCAGAGGAGCACGCTGCAGTACGTCCTCAACGCCGTCTTCTCGATCGGTATCGGCTACGTCTTCGTGCGGCTGGCCGCCCGCGGCGGCGGTTCGGCGGACGACCAGGCTCTTGCGTTCTTCCTGCCCGGCATCCTCTACAGCCTCGTCTACACGATCGTGCTCTTCGGCTCGGTGGTCGCGCGCTGGCCCGCGGTCGGGTTCATGCTCGGCAGCGTCACCGGCGACCCGACGGCCTGGCACGACAACAGGCAGGTCGTGAAGCTCTGCGGCCGCCTCACCCTGCTGCTCGGCGCCCCCGGTGCCGTCGGCGTGCTGCTCCAGGGACCCGTCTGGGTCCTCGGCTGGCAGGACGTCATCGGCACCGGCACCGCCGTCGCGATCATCGCCGCGCTCCGCTACGGCCTGGGGTGGCCGCTGCGGATCGCCTCGTGGTCGGCCATGGTGTGGCTGCTCGCGCGCAACGCGACACCCCTCGAGTCCGCAGAGGGGCAGCGAGGTACGACCTGACCCTCGTCGCGGACGAAGGTCGAGCGGGACCTCCGGCTGAGGAACGAGGCCGGAACGGGCGCGTCGAGAACACCGCAGCCGGCCCACCCAGGCCGCGGTGAGTCAGCCCGGGTGGCTCGACGGAGCGAGCATCTGCTCGAGCTCGTCCTCGCCCTCGGCGCCCACGACGAACAGCAGCTCGTCACCGGACTCCACGGGCTGCTCGATGTCGGGCACGTAGACCTGCCCGTCACGCAGGATCGTGACGAGGGCGCAGTTCTCGGGGAAGGGGATGAGCCCGACCGGCTTGCCGACGTAGGGCGAGTCGGCGGGCAGGGTCATCTCGACCAGGTTGGCGTTGCCCTGGCGGAAGGTGAAGAGGCGGACGAGGTCGCCGACGGTGACGGCCTCCTCGACGAGCGCCGACATGATGCGCGGGGTCGAGACGTTGACGTCGACGCCCCAGGCCTCGGTGAACAGCCACTCGTTGTTGGGGTGGTTGACCCGGCCGACGGTGCGGGGGACCCCGAACTCGGTCTTGGCCAGCAGCGACGTCACCAGGTTGACCTTGTCGTCGCCGGTCGCGGCGATGACGACGTCGCACTTGTCGAGGCGGGCCTCCTCGAGCGACGACATCTCGCAGGAGTCGGCAAGCAGCCACTCGGCGTCGGGGACGCGCTCAGGCATCACCGAGCGCGGGTTCTTGTCGATCAGCAGGACCTCGTGGCCGTTGCCGATCAGCTCGCGCGCGATGGAGCGGCCCACGGCACCGGCCCCGGCGATGGCGACCCTCATGAGTTGTTCATCCGTGGTGCTCCTCGGGTCCGCTCTTGATGACGTCGAACGCGCGACCGGCGTCGGACTCGCGCATGACCAGGTGGATCAGGTCGTTCTCCTGGAGCACGGTGTCGCGGTCGGGGATCATCCCCTCGCCGAGCCGGTCGATCCAGGCGATGCGGCCGCCGCTCTGGAGCTGTAGGTCGATGGTCCGCTGGCCCACCCACACCTCGGGCACCGGCACCTGGTCGACGCGGATGGTGCCGCTGGGGTCGCGGAAGTCGGGCTCGGCGCCGGCCGGCAGGATCCGGCGCAGCACCTGGTCGGCCGTCCACTTCACCGTGGCGACCGTGGTGATGCCGAGACGCTGGTAGACCTCGGCGCGGCCGGGGTCGTAGATCCGGGCGACGACCTGCTGGATCCCGAACTGCTCCCGCGCGACACGCGCGGCGATGATGTTGGAGTTGTCACCGCTCGAGACCGCGGCGAAGGCGTCGGCCCGCTTGATGCCGGCCTTCTCCAGGACCTGCTGGTCGAAGCCGTAGCCGGTGACCTTGTCGCCGTTGAACGCCGGGCCCAGCCGCCGGAACGCGTCGGGCTCGCTGTCGATGACGGCGACGGTGTGGTTGCGGTCCTCGAGGCTGCGCGCCAAGGTCGAGCCGACCCGGCCACAACCCATGATCACGACATGCACAACGTCACCCTAGGGCCTGGCCCGGCGCGGACAGCAGCGAACCCGTCCGCCACCAGTACCCTTTCGGCTCGTGGGTGTCGGCGATGTCTCGAAGCGGATCCTGTTGGGACGCAAGCTTCGGAGCGCCCAGCTGGGCGAGACCCTGCTGCCCAAGCGCATCGCGCTCCCGATCTTCGCCAGTGACGCGCTCTCGTCGGTCGCCTACGCGCCCGACGAGGTCTTCATCATGCTGTCGCTGGCCGGCGCGTCGGCGTACGCCTTCTCGTGGAAGGTCGGCATCGCCGTCGCGGTGGTGATGATCGCCGTCATCGCGTCCTACCGGCAGACCGTGCACGCCTATCCGAGCGGCGGTGGTGACTACGAGGTCGCGACGGTCAACCTCGGCAAGACCGCCGGCATCACCGTCGCCAGCGCACTGCTGGCCGACTACATCCTCACCGTCGCGGTCTCGATCTCCTCGGCCTCGCAGTACGCCGCGGCCGCGATCGAGCCGTTGCAGGGCCACGAGGCCCTGTTCGGGTCGGTGATGGTGGTCCTGCTCGCGTCGATGAACCTGCGCGGCATCCGGGAGTCCGGCGGTTTCTTCGCCGTCCCCACCTATGCGTTCATGATGGCGATCCTCGGCATGTGCGCCTACGGCTTCGTCCAGCTGGCCCTGGGGACGCTGCCGCAGGTCGAGAGCGCCGACCTCACCATCGAGGCCGCCCCGGGCTACGAGCAGCCGCTGACGACGATCGCGCTGCTCTTCCTGCTGGCGCGGGCGTTCTCCTCGGGCTGTGCCGCCCTGACCGGCGTCGAGGCCATCTCCAACGGCGTACCGGCGTTCCAGCGGCCCAAGAGCAAGAACGCCGCGACGACGCTGTTCCTGCTCGGCCTGATCGCGATCTCGATGATCCTCAGCGTCATCGTGCTGGCCCGCGAGATGGGCCTGCGCTACGTCGACCCCAACGACGGTGACCGACTGATGATGGGCGGGATCCCGGTCCCCGGCGACTACGAGCAGCACGCCGTGATCGCCCAGATCGCACGAGCGGTGTTCCTCGACTTCAGCCCGGGCTTCTACTTCGTCATCACGGTGACCGGGATCATCCTGGTGCTGGCGGCCAACACGGCGTTCAACGGCTTCCCGGTGCTGGGCTCGATCCTGGCCAAGGACGGCTACGCGCCCCGCGCGCTCGGCTCGCGGGGCGACCGCCTCGCCTACTCCAACGGCATCCTGTTCCTGGCGGTCATGGCGATCGTCCTGATCGTCGCCTTCGACGCCGAGACCACCAAGCTGATCCAGCTCTACGTGGTCGGCGTCTTCGTCTCGTTCAACCTCAGCCAGCTCGGGATGATCCGGCACTGGACCCGCAAGCTGCTGACCGAGCGCGACGCCGCCGCCCGGCGACGGATGCAGCGCTCCCGCGCCATCAACGCGGTCGGCCTGTCGTTCACCGCTGTCGTGCTCGTCGTGGTGCTGGTGACCAAGTTCCTGGCCGGCGCGTGGATCACGATCCTGGCGATGCTCTTCTTCTTCGCCCTGATGCGGGCCATCAAGGGTCACTACGACAAGGTCGCGCTCGAGCTCGTGGCCGACGAGGACGACAAGCTGCTGCCGACCCGCGTGCACGCGATCGTGCTGGTGGGCCGGATCCACAAGCCGACGCTGCGGGCGCTCGCCTTCGCCAAGGCGTCGCGTCCCAACGTCCTCGAGGCGATCTACGTCGCCACCGACGCCAAGGACACCAACAAGCTGGTCGACGACTGGGAGCGCCGCAACCTCGGCGTGCCGCTCAAGCTGCTGCACTCGCCCTACCGCGAGCTGGTCAACCCGATCGTCGCCTACGCCACCGAGATCCGCCGGGCCAACCCGCGCGGCGTCGTGGCGGTCTACATCCCGGAGTACGTCGTCGGGCGCTGGTGGGAGCAGCTGCTCCACAACCAGACCGCCCTGCGGCTCAAGGGCCGCCTGCTCTTCACGCCCGGCGTGATGGTGACGTCGGTGCCCTACCAGCTGCGGTCGTCGCAGATCGCCGTCGAGCGTGAGGAGCGCGACGCCTTCCGGGTCAAGGCCGGCGACCTGCGTCGCGGCCAGGTCGACGAGCGACCGCGCCCGCGCGGCCCCCTCGACAAGTGACGCGCACGTGACCCGCTCGTCGGGCCGCCGGCCGCGCACCCGGACCGCGCGCGGCGCCTCCCGCGTGGGGGAGCGCTTCGAGGTCGAGGTCGGCCCCGTCGGGCACGGCGGGTTCTGCGTGGCCCGGCACGAAGGCCGTGCGGTCTTCGTGCGGCACGCGCTGCCGGGCGAACGCGTCGTCGTCGCGGTCACCGAGGGCACCGAGGGCGACCGGTTCTGGCGTGCCGACGCCGTCGAGGTGCTGGAGCCGTCCGAGCACCGCGTCGAGCCGCCCTGCCCGTACGCCGGGCCCGACGCGTGCGGCGGCTGCGACCTGCAGCACGTCGCCGTACCGCACCAGCGTGAGCTCAAGGCCACCGTCGTCGCCGAGCAGCTGCGTCGGCTGGCGGGCCTCGACGTCGAGGTCGTCGTCGAGCCGGTGCCGGGGGACACCCCGGTCGGCAGCGGGCTCGGCTGGCGCACCCGGCAGCGCTACGCGCGGCTGCCGGCGGCGCAGGGCGGGGGGCCGGCGATGCGCAAGCACCGCTCGCACGACCTCGTCCCGGTCGACCAGTGCCTGCTGGAGGCGCCAGACCCCTCGCCCCACGTGGTGCGCGGGATGTCGTTCGCCGTCGCCGCCGACGGGTTCTGGCAGGTCCACCCCGGCGCGCCGGAGGTGCTCGTCGACGCCGTGCTCGCCGTGCTCGAGCCGCGGGCGGGGGAGTCGGTCCTCGACCTCTACGCCGGGGTGGGGCTCTTCGCGCGCTTCCTCGCCGAGGCGGTGGGCGACCCCGGGCTCGTGACGATGGTGGAGGGTGACCGCACGGCCTCGGCGTACTCCCTCGACAACGTGGCGGGGGCGACCGCGCTCGCCGGCGACGTCGGCACGGTCCTGTCCGGGCTGCCGACGACCCCGGTCGACCTCGTGGTCCTCGACCCGCCGCGCGAGGGCGCCAAGCGTGCGGTGGTCGAGCAGGTCGTGGGCCGGGCGCCGCGCGCGGTGGCCTACGTCGCGTGCGACCCGGCGGCCCTGGCCCGCGACGTCGCGATCTTCGCCGAGCACGGCTACGGGCTGGTCTCGCTGCGGGCGTTCGACCTCTTCCCGATGACCCACCACGTCGAGTGTGTCGCGCTGCTCACCCCTCGCGCTGGTTGACCTGGAGCGCGCACCAGTCCCTAACGTCGAGGTCATGACGGACACCTCTGGCAAGACCTGGTTCATCACCGGCGCCTCGCGCGGCTTCGGCCGCGAGTGGAGCACCGCCGCCCTCGAGCGCGGCGACCGCGTGGCCGCCACCGCCCGTGACACCTCGACGCTCGACGACCTCGTGGCGACGTACGGCGACGCGATCCTGCCGATCGAGCTCGACGTGACCGACCACGACGCCGACTTCGCGGCCGTCGCGCGCGCCCACGAGCACTTCGGCCGCCTCGACGTCGTCGTCAACAACGCCGGCTACGGCCACTTCGGCTTCGTGGAGGAGCTCACCGAGGCGGAGTTCCGCGCGCAGCTCGAGACCAACGTGTTCGGCGCGATGTGGGTGACGCAGGCGGCGCTGCCGTTCCTGCGCGAGCAGGGCTCCGGCCACATCCTGCAGGTGTCGTCGATCGGCGGCATCTCGGCGTTCCCGCTCGTCGGCGCCTACCACGCGTCGAAGTGGGCCCTCGAGGGCTTCTCGCAGGCCCTGGCCCAGGAGGTCGCCGGCTTCGGCATCAAGGTGACGCTCATCGAGCCCGGCGGGTTCTCGACCGACTGGGGCGGGTCCTCGGCCAGCCGCTCGGCCGAGCTCCCGGCCTACGCCGCCCTGCGCGAGCAGGTCGCCGAGCAGCGCAAGTCGCGCTGGACCCCCGGCGACCCGACCGCCTCGTCCGCCGCCGTCCTGCGCATCGTCGACGCCGACGAGCCGCCGCTGCGCGCCTTCCTCGGCGAGGCCCCGCTCACGATCGCCAAGGCCGACTACGCCTCCCGCCTCGAGTCTTGGGAGAAGTGGCAGGACGTGGCGGTGCTGGCGCAGGGGTGAAGCGGCGATCCCCCACGCCGACGGATCAGCGTACGACGTCGTACACGAGCTTCTGCACGCCGTTGCCGTAGGTCTCGCTCTCGACGACCTCCAGCATCTGCTTCGCCTTGTCGGTCTCGCTGAAGAGCCGCTTTCCGGCCCCGAGCAACACGGGGAAGACCAGCAGGTGGTAGCGGTCGACGAGACCGGCGTCGGCGAGGTCGCGGGCCAGGGTCGCGCTGCCGTGCACCGAGATCGGGCCGCCCTCAGTCTGCTTGAGCGCTGCGACGTCGTCGAGCGACCGCAGGATGGTCGCTGGCCAGCGGGGGTCGAGGTCGGTCTCGGCGAGCGTCGTCGAGACGACGTACCTCGGCATCGCGTTGTAGCCGGCGAAGAAGTCCATGTCGGGCCACACGGGCGCGAAGGCCTGGTAGCTGACCCGGCCGAGCAGCATGGCGGTGGCCTCCCCCTGCTCGCGGCCCTTGAGCTCGTAGACGGCGTCGTCGTGCTCGAGGTCCTGGAAGGTCCACCCGGTGCTGCGGTGGTCGGGCTCGCCGCCGGGGGAGTCGACGACCCCGTCGAGGGACACGAAGGCGGTGACGATGAGGGTGCGCTGCTCGGACATCTGTGCTCCTGGGGAGAGTTCGTGGTCGCTGTCATCCTCTCCACGAACGGCGTGGCCGCCGTACGACAGCCGCGCCCGAGGTTTCTCGTTTCGGCTGTCGGTCAGGATGGGCTCGTCCCCACCCCGACGGAAGGTCACTGATGCCCATCTCCCTCGACAAGGTCGAGTCCACCGCACCCGGACTCGTCTCCCTGGCCAAGACCGCCAAGGTCAGCCTCGAGAAGCGCAACCTGTTCGGCAGCAAGGCGAAGGTCGCGGTCGTCATGGACTACAGCGGCTCGATGTCGCGTGAGTACAGCTCCGGGCGCGTGCAGAACCTCACCGAGCGGATCCTGGCGCTGGCCACCCAGCTCGACGACGACGGCGCCATCGACTTCTTCGTGTTCGACTCCAGCGCCGCCTACCTGGGCGAGGTCCCGCTCGACAACTACGCCGGCGCCGTCACCCGGCTGACCCAGGGCCGCCGGATGGGCACCACCGACTACGCCGGCGCGTTCCGCACCGTGCGCGACCACTTCGGCTTCCCGCCGCCCCAGGTGGTCACCACCGAGAAGAAGGGCCTGTTCGGCCGCAAGAAGAAGGTCGAGGGTGCCGTCGACGTCGCCCTCCCCGCCGGCCTCCAGCCCGCCAACGAGCCGGTCTTCGCCATCTTCCTCACCGACGGCGCGCCCAACTCCAAGCCGCAGGCCGTCCAGGCGCTGATCGAGGTCTCGACCGCGCCGATCTTCTGGAAGTTCCTCTCCATCGGCGCCGAGTCGTTCGAGTTCCTCCAGAAGCTCGACGACCTCGAGGAGCGCGTCATCGACAACGCCGACTACAAGCCGATCGGCTCCATCGACGCCCTGTCCGACGAGGCCCTGATCGAGGCGCTGCTCGACGAGTACGGCGAGTACGTCACCGAGGCGCGCCGGCTCGGCATGGTCGTCTGAGCGAGGTCGGCCGCGACGGGAAAGCCGGTCAGCCGGGGAATCCGACCGTTGTCAGGGGTTGCAACCCCTGACAACGGTCGGAATCCCCGGCCGGCCGGGGATTCCGTCACCGTTTTCCCTCGACGTCATGTATCTTGATATCAAGACAAACGTGCTGACCGGTTAGGTCTGCCTTACTACCGCCGGGTTTCCCGGCGGCGGCAAGATGGTCAGCGGCCACCACAGCACCCACGAGGAGACGGCTGAGGCCCAGCAACGCCAGCTTCGGCGCCAAGAGCACCCTGGACGTGGACGGGAAGTCCTACGAGATCTTCCGTCTCGACGCGGTGGAGGGTGAGGGTCTCGACGTCGCGAGCCTGCCGTTCAGCCTCAAGGTGCTGCTCGAGAACCTCCTGCGCACCGAGGACGGCGCCGACATCACGGCCGACGACATCAAGGCGATCGCCGGGTGGGACGCCGACGCCGACCCGAGCAAGGAGATCCAGTTCACGCCGGCGCGCGTGATCATGCAGGACTTCACCGGCGTCCCCTGCGTCGTCGACCTGGCCACGATGCGCGAGGCGATGGCCGACCTCGGTGGCGACCCCACCAAGATCAACCCGCTCGCGCCGGCCGAGATGGTCATCGACCACTCCGTCATCGCCGACGTCTTCGGCACGCCCGAGGCGTTCGGCCGCAACGTCGAGATCGAGTACGAGCGCAACCGCGAGCGCTACCAGTTCCTGCGCTGGGGCCAGGGTGCGTTCGACGACTTCAAGGTCGTCCCGCCCGGCACCGGCATCGTCCACCAGGTCAACATCGAGCACCTCGCCCGCACGATCTTCACGCGTGAGGTCGACGGCGAGCTCCAGGCCTACCCCGACACCTGCGTCGGCACCGACTCCCACACCACGATGGTCAACGGCATCGGCGTGGTCGGCTGGGGCGTCGGCGGCATCGAGGCCGAGGCCGCGATGCTCGGCCAGCCCGTCTCGATGCTCATCCCGCGCGTCGTCGGCTTCAAGCTCAACGGCGACCTGCCCGAGGGCACGACCGCGACCGACCTCGTGCTCACGATCACCGAGATGCTGCGCAAGCACGGTGTGGTCGGCAAGTTCGTCGAGTTCTACGGCCCCGGCGTCTCCGCGCTGCCGCTGGCCAACCGCGCCACGATCGGCAACATGAGCCCCGAGTTCGGCTCGACCATCGCGGTCTTCCCGATCGACGAGCAGACCATCGACTACCTCAAGCTCACCGGCCGCTCGGCCGAGCAGCTCGCCCTCGTGGAGCACTACGCCAAGGCCCAGGGCCTCTGGCACGACCCCGACGCCGAGCCCCGCTACTCCGAGAAGCTCGAGCTCGACGTCTCCACCGTCGTCCCCAGCCTCGCCGGCCCCAAGCGGCCCCAGGACCGGGTGTCGCTCTCCGACGCCAAGCAGTCCTTCCGCGGCGCGCTCGCCGACTACGTCGACGAGTCCGGCGAGGAGAACGGCTACGACGAGTCGGTCGCCGAGACGTTCCCGGCCTCCGACCCCGTGAGCAGCAACGGCCACGGCGAGGCCGCCCCGCCGACCGACTACCTGTCGGCCGCACCCAAGGACGGCGGACGCCCGAGCAACCCGGTCGAGGTCACCCTCGAGGACGGCACCACGTTCACCCTCGACCACGGCGCCGTCACCATCGCCGCGATCACGTCGTGCACCAACACGTCCAACCCGTCGGTGATGATCGGCGCGGCGCTGCTCGCCAAGAAGGCCGTCGAGAAGGGCCTGACCAGCAAGCCCTGGGTCAAGACCACGCTGGCCCCCGGCTCCAAGGTCGTCAGCGACTACTACGACAAGTCGGGCCTCACGCCCTACCTCGACAAGCTCGGGTTCAACCTCGTCGGCTACGGCTGCACGACCTGCATCGGCAACTCCGGTCCGCTCATCCCCGAGGTCTCGGCCGCCGTCAACGAGGGCGACCTCGCCGTCGTCTCGGTGCTGTCGGGCAACCGCAACTTCGAGGGCCGGATCAACCCCGACATCAAGATGAACTACCTGGCCTCGCCGCCGCTGGTGGTCGCCTACGCCCTGGCCGGCTCGATGGACGTCGACCTGTTCAAGGACCCGCTGGGCCAGGACACCGACGGCAACGACGTCTTCATGAAGGACATCTGGCCCTCCCCGGCCGAGGTCGAGGAGACCATCGCCCAGGCGATCAGCTCGAAGATGTTCGACGACTCCTACCAGGACGTCTTCGCCGGCGACGAGACGTGGCAGTCGCTGCCCACGCCCGAGGGCAAGACGTTCGACTGGGACCCCGAGTCGACCTACGTGCGCAAGCCCCCCTACTTCGACGGCATGCCGGCCGAGCCGACCGACGTCACCGACATCGACGGCGCCCGCGTCCTGCTCAAGCTCGGCGACTCGGTCACCACCGACCACATCAGCCCGGCCGGGGCCATCAAGAAGGACAGCCCGGCCGGCACCTACCTCGCCGAGCACGGCGTCGAGCAGCGTGACTTCAACTCCTACGGCTCGCGCCGCGGCAACCACGAGGTCATGATCCGCGGCACGTTCGCCAACATCCGGCTGCGCAACCAGATCGCCCCCGGCACCGAGGGTGGCTTCACGCGCGACTTCACGCAGGACGACGCCCCCGTCACCTCGATCTACGAGGCGTCCGAGGCCTACGCCGCGGCCGACATCCCCCTGGTCGTCCTGTGCGGCAAGGAGTACGGCTCGGGCTCGTCGCGCGACTGGGCGGCCAAGGGCACCGCGCTGCTCGGCGTGCGCGCCGTCATCGCCGAGTCCTACGAGCGCATCCACCGCTCCAACCTGATCGGGATGGGCGTCATCCCGCTGCAGTTCCCGGAGGGCCAGAACGCCGAGTCGCTCGGCCTGACCGGCGAGGAGACGTTCTCGATCGCGGGCATCACCGCGCTCAACGACGGCACCACGCCCAAGACGGTCAAGGTCACGGCAGCCACCACCGACGGGGAGAGCGTCGAGTTCGACGCGGTCGTCCGCATCGACACCCCCGGCGAGGCCAACTACTACCGCAACGGCGGGATCATGCAGTACGTCCTGCGCAGCCTCCTCCGCGCCTGACCGTCCCGTCCTGACGCCGGGTCGGCCACCGTTTGCAGGTGGCCGGCCCGGCGTCGTCGTTCCCGGGAAAGTTTCTCCTCGCCACACCCCTCCCTCCGGCGCCCTCGTGGCGTGTGAGGGGTAGAAGGACCACGAGGAGGACTCATGAGCACCCTGGCCGAGCGACTACGCGACCTGGCCGACGACCACGCCCCGCACGACCTCAGCGCCGACGACCTGTGGGGACGTGGCCGGCGCCGCCAGCGCCGACGGACCGTGGGTGCGGTCGCGCTCACCGTCCTGCTCGTCGCCGGCGTGGTCGGAGCCGGGAGCCAGCTGCTGCCGTCGTCGCAGCGGGAGGTCGGACCCAGCAGAGGTGAGGTGACGCTGCCCCTGCCCGACCGCATCCAGGCCCCCAGCGGCTGGACGAGCGGCACGGACGACGGGCCCGTCGGCCCGCTGGTGGCGGTCCTCGGGGCTGAGCGGCAGCAGCTCTGGGGCTCCGGGACCACCGGGCTGGCCGGTCTCTCGGCGACCGGGGCCTACCGGTTCCTCGACCTGCCGGGCTATCCGGACACGACCTCCGCGGTCGCGCTGTCGGCCGACGGCCGACGGCTCGCCTACGGCTACGACGGACCGGTCTCGGGCGAACCCGGCGGGACGGGCGACGAGGCTCTGGCCGGGATCGCGGTCTACGACACCGTGACCGGCGCCGTACGCCGTCACGACGTACGCGCGCCCCACGGGATCACGGTCGACGACCTGGCCTGGGTCGGCGACGACACGCTGCTGGCCAACTACGGCCTCTTCGACGGTCCGGCCGTGGTCGACGACGACGACAGCAGCACGTCGTCCGGCACCCTGGCGCCCACGCTCGTCTGGGACCTCGGACTGTCGGGGGAGCCGTCGTCGGTCGCCTCCGGTGAGACCGTCGGTCTCACCGAGGCCACCCCGGCGGGCGACCGGCTCGTCGAGGTCACCGGACGCCGCGTCCACCTCGTCGACGATTCCGGCCAGGTGACGCCCGGGCCGCGCCTCCCGGTCGCGGCCGAGGAGAGCCGCGTCGTGGTGAGCCCCGACGGCGCCAGGATCGCGTGGATCGAGGACCTCCAGCCCAACGTGAGCGACGGCCGTCCGCGCAGCGTGCTGGTGGCTGACCTCGCCGACCCGGCGGGCACCCTGCAGCGGCTCGACCACGTCGACAACCAGGTGCTCGGGTGGCGCGACGACGACCACGTCCTGACCGCGGGCAGCGACGGCCGGTGGTCGTCCGTGGGCCTGGACGGCTCGGTGACCGAGGTCGCCCGCACCCCGGTCGAGCAGGACGGTCCCGGTGTCGTCCTGGCCGACGACGCGTTGCGCGGGCCGGTGCTCGACGCCCCTGACCCGGAGTGGATCCTCGACCCCCGGCTTCCCCTCGCCGGCGTCCTCCTGGCCCTGCTCGCCGGTCTCGCCCTGGCTGTCGGGAGGTGGCGTCGTGCGCGGCTCCGCTGACCAGACCGGCTTCGAGGAGTACGTCGCCGCGCGGCGCCGCGCGCTGCTGCGGACGGCCTACCTGCTGACGGGCGACCACGCCGACGCCGAGGACCTCGTGCAGACCGCGCTGGTCAAGGCGGTGCCGCACTGGCGTCGGATCAGCGACGACCCCGACCCCTACGTGCGCCGCATCCTGGCTCGCGAGAGCGTCAACCGGTGGCGCCGCCGTCGGTGGCGCGAGGTCTCGACCGAGCGACCACCCGAGGAGGCGTCGTCGACCGGACTCGAGACGCAGGTGGTCGAGCGCGAGGACCTGCGGAGAGCACTGCTCTCGCTCGCGCCGCGACAGCGGGCCGTGGTTGTGCTGCGCTACTTCGACGACCTGACCGAGCGCGAGACCGCCGACCTGCTCGGCATCGCCGTCGGCACCGTCAAGTCCCAGGCCCGCGACGCCCTCGCCGTGCTGCGGCGTCGGCTGCCCGCCCTGGAGGCGCTCGAGGAGGTCGGCTGAGCGGCGCGCCGGGACGACCCGGTTGCCGCGTCGACACTGCCACGACCGCGACGATGGTGCGGTGACGAAGCTTCCCCTCCTGACCCTCCTCGCCGCACTCGCGTGGGGCGCCACCGCCTGCAGCGACGACACCGAGCCGAGCGCCGACCCCACGTCGTCGACGACGACCTCCGAGCCGACCCCCGAGCCGACCACCGAGCCCACCACGTCTGAGCCGACGACGACGGAGCTCGTCCCGACCGAGCCCACCTCGACGGCGACCGAGACCCCCACGCCGGCGCCGGACCCCACCCCGACGCTGCCCCCGACCCCCACCCAGCCGCCGGTCGACCCCGACGCCGCCCCCACGACGTACGCCGCCGCGCAGGCACGCTTCGACGCCAAGGGGCAGGAGCCGCGCGAGGTCGTGCGGTTCCGGACCGTGACCGGGACCTACTGCCTGCTCGACTCCGACTTCGCGATCGGCTGCGAGCTGCCGCGCGGCGGCATCCCCGACCCCGACTACTGCGGCGACGGCCCGTCGCAGAACGTCGGCCGTGTCGTCTTCGGCGCTGGCGATCCGACGCCGGAGTGCAACAGCGACACGATCCGTGAGCCCGGCGCGCCCCGCGTGGAGAACGACACCGTCGCGACGTCGACGGCCACGGGCATCCAGTGCCTCGTCGAGGCGATCGGCGTGACCTGCCTCGACCCGGCGCGCACCCAGGGCTTCTTCCTCGGGCCGGACGACTACACCGTGTTCACGGCCGGGTGACCGGCCGCCAGTAGCGTTGGCCCCATGATCGTCGCCTTCAGCATCAGCCCGACCTCCGGGGACGCCGACGGGGGAGTGGCCGAGGCCGTCGCGGCCGCCGTCCGCGTCGTCCGCGAGTCGGGACTGCCCCACGAGACCAACGCGATGTTCACCAACATCGAGGGCGAGTGGGACGAGGTGATGGACGTCGTCAAGCGCGCCGTCGACGTGGTCGCCGCCGTGTCGCCGCGCGTCGGCCTGGTGCTCAAGGCCGACATCCGGCCCGGCCGCACCGGCGAGCTGACCGCCAAGCTCGACCGCCTCGAGCAGGCCCTGGCCGCGGACGGTGCGTCCTGAACCCCCGGGCCCTGGTGCCCGTGGTCGCCGGGGTCGCGGCGCTCCTGGTCGGCGTCGCCCTGGTGCTGTTCCTCCGTGGCGACGAGGAGCCCGACGAGGCCGAGATGGAGGGCCTGCAGACCTGGTCCGACCTCCCCAACACCCACGTCGAGGACGACGTCTCCTACGACCAGGCCCCTCCGGTCGGCGGCAACCACATCGGTGCCTGGATGGACTGCGGTGCCTACGACGCCCCGGTGGCCGACGAGCTCGCCGTCCACAACCTCGAGCACGGCGGCATCTGGATCGCCTACGACGCCGCGGCCCTCGACGAGGCCCAGGTGGCCACGCTCACCGAGGCCCTGCCCGGCAACGGGATCCTGACGCCCTACGACGGCCTCGAGGCGCCGGTCGTCGTGAGCTCGTGGGAGCGACAGGTCGCCCTCGACGGGGTCGACGACCCGCGGCTCGCCGAGTTCGTCTCCACCTACGAGAACAGCCCGATCGCGCCCGAGTCCGGCCAGGTCACCTGCGCCGGCGGGATCACCGCCGAGCAGGCCGTCCAGGTCGCCGAGCAGTACGGGCTCTGAGACCGTGCACACCGAGACCCGCCGCTACCGCACCGGCGACCGCGAGCTCATCCTCGACCTGACCGACGAGGCGGCGGAGTTCGTCGCGACCGCGGGTGCCGACGACGGGGCGGTGGACGGCCTGCTGCAGCTCTTCGTGCCCCACGCCACCTGCGGGATCGCGATCATCGAGACCGGCGCCGGGTCCGACGACGACCTGCTCGCCGCGCTCGGTGACCTGTTGCCGGCCGACGACCGCTGGCGGCACCGGCACGGCAGCCCCGGCCACGGCCGGTCCCACGTGATGCCGGCGATCGTGCCGCCGCACGCCACCGTCCCGGTGGTGGGCGGCAAGCTCGCCCTTGGCACCTGGCAGAGCATCTGCCTGGTCGACCTCAACGTCGACAACGACGTGCGCGAGGTCCGCTTCAGCCTGTTGACCTGATCGAACACCTGTTCGATATCATCGGGCCATGTCGAGCCTCGTCGTCCCGCCCGGTTGGCCTGCCGCGGTCCGCCCACCCGACGCGCCGCGCTGGGAGCTGACGGCCGAGGCGTGGCTGCTCGACCTGAGCCCGCCCGAGTTCCGCTCCTACCCGACGCTGCGGCGCCACGTGGTCCTCCTCGCGCGCTTCGCGCTGCTCCACGTCGAGGCAATGCAGGCCGCGACCCAGCGGGGGCTGAGCGAGGCGCGCTCCGAGCTGCGCGAGGTCGCCCCGCCCGACGTCGTCGACGAGGCCGTCGAGACCTGGCTCGTCGAGGACGCGCGCCTGTCCGCCGTACGCCGGGAGGTCGGGCTGGTCGAGGACGCCCTGCGCGGCACCCGCTACCGCGCCCGTCTCTAGAGGCACCCCCTCGAGACGGGGTAGCCCGATCGGGCCATAGCCGTTCCCACCCAGGTTCGACACGGTGTGGCAGACGCCTTACCAGGAGATGCCATGACCCACGCACCGACCGAGACCCGCTTCGCCCTCGTGCTCAACGGGGGAGTGAGCCTGGCGATCTGGATGAGCGGGGTGGTGCACGAGCTCAACCGGCTGCGGCTGGCGTCGCTGGACGCCGCGCCCGCGGACGAGGACGAGCTGCCGGTGCACGAGGCGTGGCGCCGGATCCTCGAGGCGACGGGTCGGAGCGTCGTCGTCGACGCCGTGGCCGGCACCAGTGCCGGTGGGCTCAACGGCACCCTGCTCGCGACCTCGGTGGCGCGGGGGGCCGAGCTCCGCCCGCTCAAGGACACCTGGTCCGACATCGCCTCCCTCGAGCCGGGCAAGCTGCTCCGTCCCGACGTCGAGGACGCCCCGTCCGTCCTGGACGGCGACTACTTCAGCGAGCAGGTCCACGACGTGCTCGACGCGATCGAGCCGCGCGCCGACATCGAGAAGGGCGAGTGCACGCTGCTGGTGACCGCGACCGCGCTCAAGCCGGCCGCCCGTCGCTACGCGCTCGAGGGCGGGCTCGACGCCCACGCCGTCGACAGCCGGCGGGTCTACCAGTTCCGGCGTCGGACCACCGCCGACGGCTCGCTCGAGGGTCCCGACGACTTCGTGCGGCCGGCGGAGCCCCGTCGCTCGACGATCGCGCTGGCCGCCCGCGCGTCGGCCGGCTTTCCCGCCGCGTTCTCCCCGGTGCGCGAGACCGACGACCTCGCCGCCAAGCGGCGCGACCGCGTGCCACCGGCGGAGCCCGACCCGCTCACCTGGCTCATCGACGGGGGCGTGCTCGACAACGCCCCGTTCGAGCCGCTCATCGAGTCGCTGCGCGACCGCACGGTGCGGCGTCCGTTCGAGCGCGTCGTCCTCTACGTCACGCCGGCCGTCGGGGGTCCGCACGACGAGGTCACGACCGGGCCGTGGGTCGACGCCGACGTCCCGCCCCACGTCGCGGCCGTGCTCGGCGCCGTGGCGACCGCGGTCCGAGAGCCCGACCAGCGCGCCGACATGGAGCGGCTCACGACGTCGTTCGAGAACGCGGCCTACTCCCGCTCCAGCCCCGCCCAGCTGATGACCGACCTGCTCCTGGCCCTGCTGACCGGCGACTCCGAGCAGCTCGACGACGCGGACGCGTCGGCCCTCGGCCTCGACCGGGCGACCACGGTGGCCGAGGCGCTCTTCCCGCTCTACCGCGCGCGGCGCCTCGAGGAGGTCGAGCGCTGGCTGACCGGGATCAACCGGGTCCCGCGGCTCGCGCCCGCGCTGCCGCTGGAGCTCGGGGAGGAGCAGCCCCCGGGGGTGCCGTCCGAGCGTGCCTACGACCCGGCGTCCTGGACCTGGGGCCTGCCCGCCGCCGGCCGCGTGCTCCGCTGGTGGGGCCGCGCGATGGTCGCCGTCAGCTCTTCCACCGGCGCCGACCTCGACCCGGCCTTCGCCGCCCTCGACCACGCCCAGCGCCGCGTCCGGACCCTGCGTGGCCGCGAGGAGGGCGGGCTCCGGTGGATCGACGACACGATGACGCCGCTGGTCCGGCTCGAGCAGCTCGTCGGCGTCTACGACGAGCTCGGCGTGGCGGCCGAGGTCGCCGCGGTGATGGAGGAGTTCACGACCGCCCTCGCCGGGAGCCTGCCCGGTACGACGGGCCCCGAGCTCGCGCAGTACGGCCTCGACGTCGAGGTCGCCGGCACCGCGCTCGTCGCCGACCCCGGCGACCGGCCGTCGTTCCGCTACCGCCAGGTCACCCCGGCCGCGGCGCCGCTGCTTTCCGCCGGCGTCACGGGCGAGGCCCAGTGGCCGGCCCTCAAGCTCTACGGCGAGCGCTGGAACCACTTCGGCGCCTTCGGCTCCAAGAAGGGCCGCGAGCACGACTGGCTCTGGGGCCGCCTCGACGGCGCCAGCGCCCTGTGTGAATACCTCGTCGGCCCCGACTTCCAGACCGACCCGCTCTGCACCGCGCTCGCCGAGGCCATCCGCACCGCCGACGGCACCGACCAGGAGGCGTTCGAGAAGGGGGCGGCAGAGGTCTTCGCCAAGCAGCCCGACCAGCTCTTCCAGGAGTTCGTCGCCGAGCCCGTCAACGGGGGCCAGGCCGCCGTCGACCTGCTCCTCGCCACCGTCCCCGAGGTCCTCGGCACCGTCCCCTCGGCCGGCACCGTCCTCGAGGCCGTCACCTCCGGACACCCGACCTTCGGCGACATCGGCAAGGTCGCCCGCGTCAAGGCCGTCACCCTCAACCTCGTCACCCTCCCGATCCGCGCCTGGGTGCGCCGCAAGATCGACGACGCCTCCGACTGACCGTCGCGCCGAGTCGGCGCGGCGGCTCAGCACCTGCGCCGACTCGCGCTGTTCTCACTTCAACTCTGCGCCGACTCGGCGGTTGGGGAGGTCAGGGGAGGGGGTCGGCGGAGCCCAGGCGCCAGAGGGCGAGGCCGTGGACGCCCAAGGACCGGGCGAGGCGGACGCGCTGGCGGTAGGACCGGGCGTCCGACCACCAGAGCACGGTCCCGCCCGGGAGGAGGGCCGACCACTCGCCGGCCCGCGCGTGCCACACCGGGCGTACGCCGGCCCGGTGGCTCCGGCGGCGCGCCGCGGCCGGGGTGACCGTCCAGCCACCCCCACCCCGGCGCCAGGCGTAGCCGTAGCCCGCGACCCCGAGGTCGATCCGGTCGGCCGGGACGATGCGCCGCATGGTGAGGACCGCGCGGCGCTGCCAGGCCAGGCCACCGACCGGACCGGGTCCCGACCACGACGGGCCGTGCTGGTCGTAGGCCATCAGCTCGATCCGGTCGACGACCGCCGCGAGGCCCGCGAGGTCGTAGCCGCGCTCGCGGTAGCCGCGCAGCGACCCCGACGCGCTGATGTCGATCGTCACCGTCCGGCCCTCCGGCAGGGCCGCGCGCACGGCCTCACAGAGCGCGACCAGCCCGGCGGCGTCGCCGGCCCGGACCAGCTCGAGGTCGACGTTGACGCCGCCCCAGCCGCCGCTCACGGCGAGGTCGGCCAGCCGGGTGCTGACCGCGTCGATCGCCTCGGGGTTCGACAGCAGCAGGTGGGCGCGCCGCGGGTCGAAGTCGCCGAGGCCGTCGCTGAAGTTGTGCACCAGCAGCTCGGTCCGCAGCCCCTCGGCGCGGGCGTCCCGACCCAGCCGCAGGGCGTCGGCGCCCGGCGCCACCACGCCGCTGCCGTCGGCGAGCAGCGCGACCCCGTCGACGGTCACGGTGGTGAGGGCGTGGGCGTCGCGCCGCAGGGCCGACCGGGGGAGTCCGCCGTACGCGAACCCGGTGACGGCCAGACCGGCCGCCCGCGGCGAGACCGGGTCCGCCACCGCACCAGCGGGTCCGGGGACGACGAGGGACGCGGTCGCCAGGACGACGGCGAGGCCGGTGCACAGCATCCCGTCAGGGTGCCACGAGGCGCCACCCCTAGGCTGGCCGGATGCCGTCGTTCGCCTGCGTGGTCCTCGTCGACCGCCGCGGGTGGCTGCTGCTGCAGGAGCGTGACGAGCACGCGCCCATCGACCCGGAGTGCTGGGGGATGAGCGGCGGTCACGTCGAGGACGGCGAGGACGCCGAGGCCGCGGCCCACCGCGAGCTGCGCGAGGAGACCGGGCTCGACCTGCCGCCGGGCGCCCTGCGTCACCACGCGACGTACGCCGTCTTCCACGAGCACTACGGCACCACCGACCCCGTCGACGTGTTCGTCGCGGGCGTCGACCTCACCGATGCCGACGTCGAGTGCCACGAGGGCCGGCAGTTCGTCTTCGTCGACCCGGCCACGATCGGCGACCTGCCGCTGACGCGCTCGGCGCAGCTGGCGCTGCCCGACGTCCTGGCCAGCCGCGCCCACGCCGTGGCGCGCTGGTACGCCGAGGGCGTCGTCCGCTTCGCCCAGGTGACCCTGGTGGACCCGGCCGGCCGGCTGCTCATGCAGGAGCGCGACGAGCACGCCCAGGTCGCGGCCGACCAGTGGTCCTTCCCCGGTGGTGGGTTGGAGCCCGGGGAGTCCTACGTCGACGCCGCCCGGCGCGAGCTGGCCGAGGAGACGGGCGTCGACCTGCCCCAGGGCTCCCTGTGCCTGCTCGGACGCTGGACCCTGCCGTCGACCCTCGAGCCCCTGATGAACGAGTTCGAGGTCTACCTCGCCGCGACCGAGCTGACCGACGCCGACATCGAGTGCCACGAGGGTCGCCAGATGGTCTTCGTGACGCCGGCGTCCACGGCCACCCTGCCCCTGGCCCACACGACGTCCGTGGTCCTGCCCGACCTGCTCCAGTCCGACCTCTACCGAAAGCTGGTCCCATGAGCACCCCAGGACGTTCTCCGTCTCCCCCGCTTCGCTCCTCCACCGGACAACGCCCCGGGGACCCCGCATGAGCACCCGCACGCTCGACGTCCATCCCGTCCCCGGACCCGGTGCCGAGGACGTCGTCGTCGGCCTGTCCGGCGCGGACGAGGGGGCGGTGTTCACCGGCACCGAGGACGGCTCGATCTTCCGCGTCAGCCACGACGGCGCCACCGTCGACCGGGTCGCCCGGACCGGCGGCCGCCCGCTCGGCCTCGAGATCGACCTCGACGGCCGGCTCCTCGTCTGCGACGCCCACCGCGGGCTGCTCCGCGTCGACACGCGCACCGGCGCGATCGAGGCGGTCACCGGCGAGATCGACGGCACGCCGATGAAGTTCTGCAACAACGCCGCGATCGCCTCCGACGGCACCGTCTGGTTCTCCGACTCCTCGACCAAGTTCGGCATCGAGGACTGGAAGTCCGACTTCGTCCAGCACACCCGCACCGGTCGGCTCTGCCGCCTCGACCCCGACGGCACGGTCACCGTCGTCATCGACGGGCTCGCCTTCGCCAACGGCGTCGCGCTGTCCAAGAACGAGGACTACGTCTGCGTCGCCGAGACCGGCGGGCGCACCGTCGTGCGCCGCTGGCTGACGGGCAACCGCAAGGGCATGCGCGACCTGCTCTGCTCCGACCTGCCCGGCTACCCCGACAACATCGCCCGCGGCAGCGACGGTCTCATCTGGGTGACCATCGCCAGCCCGCGCGACGCCCTCGTGGAGCGCCTGCAGACCGGCCCGCTCAAGCTGCGCAAGCTCGCCACCAAGCTCCCCGACCGGCTGCAGCCGCAGCCCAAGAAGACCGTCCGCGTCCAGGCCTACGACGACGAGGGCCGGCTGGTCCACGACGTCGACGTCGACCCGGCGCAGCAGCGGACGGCCTACCACATGGTCACCGGCGTCCGGGAGCACGAGGGGCGCGTCTGGCTCGGCAGCCTCGACGAAGCGGCGATCGCGGTCGTCGACCTCTGAGCACGTAAACTCGCCCCATGTCCCTGCTCGAGTCGATCACCGGTCCGCGCGACCTGCGCGGTCTCGACGACGACCAGCTCGCGAGCCTCGCGACCGAGGTCCGCGACCTGCTCGTCCAGAGCTGCTCCCGCGTCGGGGGCCACCTGGGCCCCAACCTCGGGGTCGTCGAGCTCACGATGGCGATCCACCGGGTCTTCGACTCCCCTCACGACCGCGTCGTCTTCGACACCGGCCACCAGGCCTACGTCCACAAGATGCTCACCGGCCGCGCGCGCGACTTCGGCGGGCTGCGCACCGAGGGCGGCCTGTCGGGCTACCCCAGCCAGTCCGAGTCGCCCCACGACATCGTCGAGAACTCCCACGCCTCCACCGCGCTGAGCTATGCCGACGGCCTGGCCAAGGCCTACCGCATCCGCGGCGAGGACCGCCACGTCGTCGCCGTCATCGGCGACGGGGCGCTCACCGGCGGCATGGCCTGGGAGGCGCTCAACAACATCGCCGTCGCCCAGGAGAGCCGCCTGGTCATCGTCGTCAACGACAACGGCCGCTCCTACACCCCGACCATCGGCGGGCTCGCGACCGCGCTCACGACGCTGCGCACCAACCCCCGCTACGAGCAGGTCCTCGACCTGGTCAAGAAGCGCCTCACCTCGGTCAAGGGCGTCGGCCCGGCGGCCTACGACGCGCTGCACGCAATGAAGAAGGGCCTCAAGGACGCCCTCGCCCCGCAGGGCCTGTTCGAGGACCTCGGCCTCAAGTACGTCGGCCCGATCGACGGGCACGACCGCTCGGCCATGGAGCTGGCCCTGGCCCAGGCCAAGCGGTTCAACGGCCCGGTCATCGTGCACGCGATCACCCGCAAGGGCTTCGGCTACGACGCCGCCGAGCGCCACGAGAAGGACCAGTTCCACCAGATCGGGCCGTTCGACGTCGAGTCGGGCGAGAGCCCCGCCAAGGGCCGCATCTGGACCGACTTCTTCTCCGAGGAGATCGTCGCCCTCGGCGCCGAGCGCCCCGACATCGTGGCCCTGACGGCCGCGATGATGCACCCGGTCGGCCTCGACGGCTTCCAGGCGCGCTTCCCCGACCGCACCTTCGACGTCGGCATCGCCGAGCAGCACGCGGCGACCTCCGCCGCCGGGCTCGCGATGGGCGGGCTCCACCCGGTCGTCGCGATCTATGCCACCTTCCTCAACCGCGCCTTCGACCAGGTGCTGATGGACGTCGCGCTGCACCGGTGCGGCGTCACCTTCGTGCTCGACCGCGCCGGCGTGACCGGTGACGACGGCGCCAGCCACAACGGCATGTGGGACATGTCGATCCTCCAGGTCGTGCCCGGGCTGCGGATGGCCGCGCCCCGCGACGGCGCCCGCGTCGGCGAGCTGCTGCGCGAGGCCGTCGAGGTCGACGACGCCCCCACCGTGCTGCGCCTCCCCAAGGGCCCCCCGCCCGACGACATCCCCTCGATCGGCAAGGCCGGCGGCGCCGACGTGCTCGTCCGCAACGGCGCCTTCGACGTCCTCATCGTCGGCGTCGGGTCGATGGCCGCCGTCTCGGTCGACGTGGCCGCCCGCCTCGTCGCCCAGGGCATCGGCGTCACGGTCGTCGACCCCCGTTGGGTCAAGCCCGTCGACCAGGCCGTCGTCGAGCTCGCCCGCCGCCACCAGCTCGTCGTCAGCATCGAGGACAACGGCCGCGTCGGCGGCTGCGGCGCCGTCCTGCTCCAGACGCTCAACGACGCCGGCGTGACGACGCCCTTCCGCCTGCACGGCATCCCACAGCAGTTCCTGAGCCACGCCAAGCGCGACATCATCCTCGAGCGCATCGGCCTGACCCCCCAGGCCCTCGCCCTGGGCATCGTCGAGGACATGACCGCCCTCGCCGACGGCGGCGTCCTGGTCGACCGTGTCGACGTCCCGTAGGTCCGCGCTCGCCGCCTCCCTCGCCGCGTGCCTGGTGCTGGGCGCGTGCGGGGGATCGGACCCGTCGTCCGCACCGACCACCGTCGGCCCGAGCGGGACCCTCGCGCCGCCGGTCGGCACCGGGTCGGCCACCCCCACGGCCACCACCACCGTCCCCGTCCTCCCGAAGATCTCCTCCGACCTGGTCGGCGACCTCCAGCGGGTCCTCGACACCCGCGCGGCGGCCGTCCGCGCCGGCGACCGGGCCGCGTTCCTCGACGGTCTGGCCGCCGAGCCCGACCTGCGGACCGCCGAGGGCGGCTACTTCGACAACCTCGCCCAGCTGCCCGTGTCGACGTTCTCCTACCGGCTCGAGCCGGCCAGCCTGGTCCGCTCCGACGACGCCTACTGGGGCGTGGTCGACGTCCAGCTGCAGCTCTCGCCCTACGACGCCCTGCCGGTCCGCACGGTCGACCGCTTCCGCTTCATCCCGACCGGGCCGTCCGCCTACGTCGTCAGCTCGACCACCGACCCCGCCTGGGAGGCCGAGCACCCCGGGCTCAAGCAGCCGTGGGACACCGAGCCGGTCCGGATCCGTGAGGGTGCCGGCGTGCTCGGCGTCTTCGACAGCGCCGACCGCCGTGAGGCCGCGGGCATCGTGGCCTCGGTCGAGCGTGGCATCACCGACGTCGCCGGCCGGGTGCCCTACACCGAGTGGGGCCAGCAGGCGGTCGTCTACGCGCTCTCCGACCCGCGCTTCCTCGCGGGCTTCGACGACCTCCCCGGCGGCGACCCGCAGGCGCTCGACGGCGTCGCGTTCACGGTGCCGGCCGGCACCGACGACACGAGCGTCGCCTCCACCCGCTTCGCGCTCAGCCCCGACCTGCTGCCCGTGGCCAGCGCCCGGCGCGTCGACCGCGAGCTCGACCGGCTGGTGCGCCACGAGCTCGTCCACGTCGCCGTCGGCGACCACGACGACGCGGCCCCGGTCTGGCTCAGCGAGGGCGTGGCCGAGTGGGTCTCGGTCCAGGCCTTGCCGCCCGCCGCGCGCGACGTGCCCGACCGCGCGCTGGCCGCCGCCACTCGCGGCATCGACCGGATGCCGTCCGACGAGTCGTTCAACGACGACGATGCCGCCGTCCACTACGCCCTCGCGTGGTGGGTGTGCGAGTGGCTCGCCCAGACCTACGGCCCGGACGCCCCCTGGACCGTGATGGAGGCCTTCTCCGTGCGCGCCGGCGACGACGAGCGCGACGTCGTCCGCGACCTGCTGGGCTTCTCGGTCGACAAGCTGGCCAAGCGGGGCGCCGAGCTGATGGCGACGACGTACGCCCCACCGGTCACGGAGGCGCCGACCCCGACCACACCGGCCAGCCCGGCGACGCCGACCGACGGCACCACCATCTACGACTGATCACGCCCTGGCCTGAGGACGGCCCGGCCCACGGCCTTCACTAGTGTGGAGGGGTGTCCTCTGAGCGCTTGGTCCACATCCTCGACGAGGTGCCTGCCCTCGACGGGCTCAACGCGCTCACCATGGTCGTCGCGCTCGACGGGTTCCTCGACGCCGGCAGCTCCGCCGCGCTGGCCGCCCAGCACCTCTCCGCGCTCGGCGACGGCGGGTCGGTGGTGGCGACCTTCGACGTCGACCAGTTCCACGACTACCGCGCCCGGCGGCCCCCCGTGTCGTTCACGCGCGACCACTACGAGTCCTACGACGCGCCGCGCCTGGTCGTACGGCTCCTGCGCGACGCCGGTGACACGCCCTACCTGCTGCTCCACGGTCCGGAGCCCGACAACCGGTGGGAGGCGTTCTGCCGCGCCGTCCGCGAGGTCGTCGAGCGGCTCGGCGTGACCCTGGTCGTCAGCATGGGATCGGTGCCGATGGCGGTGCCCCACACCCGGCCGATCGCGGTCACCCACCACGCCAACGACCCGGGCCTCATCACCGCCACCAACCCGTGGCAGGGCGAGCTCCGGGTGCCGAGCAGCGCCCAGGCCCTGCTGGAGATCCGGCTCGGCGAGTGGGGACGCGACGCTCTGGGCTTCGTCGCCCACATCCCGCACTACCTCGCCCAGCTGGAGTACCCCCGAGCCTCGGTGATGCTCCTCGAGCAGGTCGAGCGGTCGGGCCGGCTCACCCTCGACCTCACCGACCTGCGCGCCGCTGCCGAGGAGCGCGAGGGCGAGATCACCCGCTACCTCTCGGCCAACGAGGAGGTCGGCGACGTCGTCGCCTCGCTCGAGCGCCAGTACGACTCCTTCGCGCAGGCCGAGCAGGCGGGCTCGAGCCTGCTCGCCGACGACCAGCCCATCCCGACCGGTGAGGAGATCGGCCAGCAGTTCGAGCAGTTCCTGGCCGGCCTCGAGGACGGTCCCGACCGGGAGGACGACGAGTGACCGAGCTCGACCCCGCCCAGGAGCTGCGCGCGCTCCTCGACCTGGAGTACCTCGACGTCGACCTCTTCCGCGGCAAGCAGCCGGAGTCGACCCGGCAGCGGGTCTACGGCGGGCAGGTGGCCGCCCAGTCGCTGGTCGCCGGCGCCCGGACGGTCCCCGACGGCTTCCACGTCCACTCGCTGCACTCCTACTTCCTGCTGCCCGGCGACTACCAGGTGCCGGTCATCTACGACGTCGAACGCATCCGTGACGGCAAGTCGTTCGTCACCCGCCGGGTGATGGCGCGCCAGCACGGCCGGCCGATCTACTACCAGACCCTGAGCTTCCAGCGGTCCGAGGACGGCTTCGAGCACCAGGACGCGATGCCCGACGTCAAGGCGCCCGAGGAGGGCATGGACCTCGTCGAGCTCATGCGCGGACGCGGCAACGCCGACGCCGACGCGCTCGGCAAGGAGTGGGCCGCGCTCGACGTCCGCTGGCTCGGCAACTCCCGCCACGGCCTCGAGGCCGACCCGGCGCACCCGTCGCAGGCCCGGATGTGGATCAGGGTCCTCGGCGACATGGGCGACGACCCGCTCGACCACCTCGCGGTGTTCGTCTACGCCAGCGACGTCTCGCTGCTCGGTGCCTCGCTGGCCGCCCACGACGCCGACCCGACCAAGGTGCAGATGGCCTCGCTCGACCACACGCTGTGGTTCCACGCGCCGTTCCGCGTCGACGAGTGGTGGCTCTACGACCAGTGGTCGCCCTCGGCCGGGGGCGCGCGCGGGCTGTCCCTGGGGCGCGTCTTCACCCGCGACGGCGCCCTCGTCGCCACCGCGGCCCAGGAGGGCCTCATCCGTCCCCGGACGCGCTGAGCCTCAGAGCGAGCTGTTGAGGTCGAGGCCGCCGTGCCAGGCGCCGACCGCCGAGAGGAGCAGCAGCCCGACCAAGGCCACGACCGCCACGACCACGACCCGCCGGCTCGGTGGCGCGCCCCGTCGGCGTACCGCTGAGGACGGGACGGCGAGGACGCCCACCAGGGCGGCCTGCGCGAGCAGCGAGGGGTAGGTCCAGTCGAAGTCCATGCCGCTGTGGAGCAGGAGCACGACGTAGGCCGCCAGCGCTCCGGGCTGGACGAGGTCGCCGGCACGGCGTGAGGCGGGCAGCGCGCGTACGGCGAGGAGCGCGAGCGCGAGCAGGGCCACCACGAGCGGCAGGACGAGGACGAGCCCGCCGTCGGAGGCCGCCTGCAGGTAGCCGTTGTGCGCGAAGGCGGTCGAGACCCCGTCCCGCTTGTCGGTGACCGCCGTGGTGGCGCTGTCGAAGGAGTTGAAGCCGGCGCCCGAGGCGGGCCAGTGCCGGAAGATCTCCCACGAGCGACGCCAGTCCTCGAACCGCTGGACGCCGTTGCCCTCGAAGCTGCCGTTGCGGGCCGTGGTGGCCGCGAGGGGGGAGAACCGCTCGCCGAAGAACGGCGGACCGGTGAGGACCCAGCTGGTGGCCCAGGACAGGGCGACGACGGCGATGGTCCGGCAGATGGACCCGATGGCGGCCGTGGTGCCCAGGCGGCAGGCCGCGGCCGCGAGCACCAGGGCGACGCCGATCGCGATGCCGAGCATCGAGCCGCGGCTGGTCGTGAAGACGGTGCCCGCGACGCAGAGCGGGGCGAGGCACCAGCCGAGGGTGGCCAGCGGCCGGCGCCCGTCGGCGACGAGGGCGACCGCCAGCACCGCACCCGCGGCGAGGAAAGCGCCGACCTGGTTGTGCCAGTAGAACGTGCCCTGGAAGAGCCGGCTCGGCGACGGCACCGACGACCAGGCGGCCCAGCCCATGGCGAGCTGGAGCCCCGCGGCGCCGACGACGGCCGTGGCGAGCAGCTGGCGGCGTACGGGGGTCCGCGCCCAGGCGAGGGCGACCAGTCCGAGAGCCCCGGCGTAGGTGTAGGAGGCAGCGTCGTCGGCGCCGGCCCACCCGGTGGGTGCGGTCAGCACGACGACCCAGGCGCCGGCGCCGGGCGCCAGGGCGATCGCCGTGGCCCGCACGCGCAGGACCCGCCAGGGGCGAACCAGGAGTGCGGCGACCGCGACGAGGAGGGCGCCGTACGACAGCACGTGGGGCTCCCGCCCCCCGGTGCCGAACGTCAGCCAGGCCGCCCACCAGGTCATCGCGGCGACGACGGCGACGTCGCTGGCCCAGGGGAGCCAGGTCGTGAGCCGCGTCGTGACCGGACCTGTGACGGAGGGGACCGAGGTCGGGTCGAGGACAGCACTCACGATGGACTCATCGGCCACCCGGCGGTGGGTCTTGAGTGCTGGGCGCGATCCCCGAGGCCGACGGGGCTGGGCGCGGCTAGAGCGCGGTCGTGCGCCCGGCGAGGTGGGGCTTGCCCGACGGGCTGGTGAGCCCGAAGGCGAAGCCCTGGTCGACCGGGGTCGAGCCGAAGGCGACGGTGCCGGGCAGCAGCACCGGCTTCTTGAACGCGACGTCGACGCGGACGGCGTCGGGGAGCCGGTTCTCGAGGGCGGCCACGCAGCGCGCCATCGTCCACATTCCGTGGGCGATCTGGCGCGGGAAGCCCAGCGCCTTGGCGGTCAGCGGGTAGAGGTGGATCGGGTTGGCGTCGCCGCTGACGGCGGCGTAGCGACGGCCGAGATCGGCGGGCAGCTGCCACTGGATCGGTGACGGCGCGGCTTCGGGGAAGACCGTGCCGTAGGACGCCCCGTCCTCGCCCCGGCCGCGGCGCAGGTAGGCCGACGTCTCCTCCCACACCAGCTCGTCGCCGCCCGCGCCCGCAGCCCGGACCTGGGTGACGAACTCGAAGACCCGGCCCTTGGCGTGCGCCACCGGCGCTCCGACGGACGCGACCACGGACAGCGTCTCGCCGATGGCGATCGGCCGGTGCTGGGTGATGGAGTTCTCGAGGTGGACGGTGCCGATCGCGGGCGCCGGGAACGCCGGGTCGCTCATGATCGCCATCTGCAGGTCGAAGACGAGCAGGTGCGGGTAGGGGAGCGGGACGACGTCCTTGGTCGGGAAGCCGCAGACGCGGGCGTAGGCCTCGACGTCGGCGCGCTCGACCGTCACCGGCGGGCGGGTGCGGGTCAGGCCGCTGAAGCCGGCGAGCGGGGCCTTCTTGATGCCGGGCAGCTGGTTGACGACCGGGATCGACGGCAGCGCGGCCCTGAGGAGGGTGGGGATGGCGGACACGTGTCAGGCTCCGAGCATCATCTGGCCGCAGACGCGCACGACGTTGCCGTTGACGAGGCTGGAGGCGGGGTGGGCGTACCAGGCGATCGTCTCGGCGACGTCGACCGGCAGGCCGCCCTGGGCCAGGGCGTTGAGGCGCTGACCGACCTCGCGGGTCGCGAACGGAACGGCGTCGGTCATCTGGGTGATGATGAAGCCGGGGGCGACGGCGTTGATGGTGATGCCCGTGCCGTGGTCGGTGAGCTCGTCGGCGAGCGAGTCGACGAGGCCGATGACGCCGGCCTTGGAGGCGGCGTAGTTGGTCTGCCCGACGTTGCCGGCGATGCCGGCGATCGAGGCGACGCCGACGATCGAGCCGAAGTCGTTGATGACGCCCTGCTCGAGCAGCTCGCGGGTGATCAGCTCGGGGGCGGTGAGGTTGACCGCGATGACCGAGTCCCAGCGGGCCTCGTCCATGTTGGCGAGCTTCTTGTCGCGGGTGATGCCGGCGTTGTGGACGACGACGTCGACGCCGCCGTGCTGGGTCTTGAGGTGGTGGGCGATCCGCTGCGGGGCGTCCTTGCCGGTGATGTCGAGGGTCAGCCAGTCGCCGTCGAGCTCGCGCATCAGGGCCTGCAGCTCGCTCGCGGCCTGGGGCACGTCGACCCCGAGGACCGTCGCACCGTCGCGGTGGAGCACCCGGGCGATCTGCTCGCCGATGCCGCGGCTGGCCCCGGTGACGAGTGCGACCTTGCCGGTGAGGGGCTGGGCGGGGTCGACGACCTCGCCGGTCGCAGTGCCCTTCTCGGCGTGGGCGCCGATCCGCACGACCTGGCCGGAGACGTAGGCCGACTTGGGGGAGAGGAGGAAGGCGAGGGTGCTGGTGGCCGCGGCCTCGGCGCCGTCGGCGACGTAGACGAGCTGGACGGTGCTGCCGCCGCCGATCTCCTTGCCGAGGCTGCGGGTGAAGCCCTCGAGTGCCCGCTGGGCGACCCGTTCGCTGCCCGTGACCTGCTCGGGCGGCGTACCGATGACGACGACGCGGGCGCACCTCTCGAGGCTGCGCAGGACGGGGGTGAAGAAGTCGCGGAGAGCGACGAGCGCGGCGGCGGAGGTGAGGCCGGTGGCGTCGAAGACGAGCCCCTTGACCTTGCCCTCGTCGGGCTTGACGGCGGTCGAGGCGATGCCGAGCGTGTCGAGCAGGCCGGGCAGGGACTCGACGAGGCGGCCCTGGCCGCCGACGAGGACGGTGCCGTCGACGAGAGGCGCGCCCTCGGTCCAGCGCTCGAGCCGGGTGGGGCTGGGCAGGCCGAGGTTCTTGACGAGGATCTTGCCGACGGGCGTGCTGGTGAAGCCCTGGTACTTGTCGCTCATGGCGGGTGCTGCCTCAACTTCTCTGGTCGTCAGACGGAGCTCGAACACGAACATGCAACCCCGTGTGTAACTCAGTGTCCACATTTCGTGACGTGGCCCTCAGTCCCTTGGACCGAGCCTGGTTACCGGTCAGTATGGTCCCATGATCGAGAAGACTCGCCGCGTCGCCGTCATCGGCGGCAACCGGATCCCGTTCGCCCGTTCCAACGGCCCCTACTCCGACGCGTCCAACCAGGACATGCTCACCGCCGCGATCGACGGGCTCGTCGTCCGCTTCGGTCTCGAGGGCGAGCGCCTGGGCGAGGTCGTCGCCGGTGCGGTGCTCAAGCACTCGCGCGACTTCAACCTGACCCGCGAGGCGGTGCTCGGCTCCAAGCTGTCGCCCGAGACGCCGGCCACCGACATCCAGCAGGCCTGCGGCACCGGCCTCCAGGCCGCGATCCAGGTCGCCAACAAGATCGCCCTCGGCCAGATCGACGTCGGCATCGCCGGCGGCACCGACACCACCTCCGACGCGCCCGTCGCGATCAGCGAGAAGCTCCGCAAGAAGCTCGTCAAGGTCAACGCCGCCCGCGACACCAAGTCGCGACTGATGGCTCTCGGCCAGATCCGCCCCGGCGACATCGGCCTCGAGATCCCCCAGAACGGCGAGCCCCGCACCCGCCTGTCGATGGGTGACCACGCCGCGCTGACCGCCCTCGAGTGGCAGATCGGCCGTGAGGAGCAGGACGAGCTCGCCGCCGCGTCCCACCAGCACCTCGCCGCGGCGTACGACGCCGGCTTCCTCGACGACCAGGTCACCCCGTTCCGCGGCGTCGAGCGCGACACCAACCTGCGCGCCGACTCGACCGCCGAGAAGCTCGCCAAGCTCAGGCCGGTCTTCGGCAAGGGCGAGGCCGCGACCATGACCGCCGGCAACTCGACGCCGCTCACCGACGGCGCGTCCGTCGTGCTGCTGGCCTCCGAGGAGTGGGCCAAGGAGCACGACCTGCCCGTGCTCGCCTACATCACGGCCTCCGAGACCGCGGCCGTCGACTACGTCCACGGCGGCGAGGGCCTGCTGATGGCTCCGGCGTACGCCATGTCGCGCATGCTCGAGCGCGAGGGCCTCGCCCTGCAGGACTTCGACTTCTACGAGATCCACGAGGCCTTTGCCTCGCAGGTGCTCTCGACGCTCAAGGCGTGGGAGGACCCGGTGTTCTGCAAGGAGCGCCTCGGCCTCGACGCCCCCCTCGGCTCGATCGACCGCACCAAGCTCAACGTCAAGGGCTCCTCGCTCGCCGCGGGCCACCCCTTCGCCGCCACCGGCGGCCGGATCGTCAACGTGCTCGCCCACCTTCTCGCCCAGTCCGAGGGCGGCACCGGCCGTGGCGTCATCTCGGTCTGCGCCGCTGGTGGGCAGGGCGTCGTCGCGATCCTCGAGCGCGCCTGATCTCTGGTCGTCCGGGCTGCGGCCCGGTCGGGTCGGTCGTACGAACTGCGCGGTTGCGCGCGGTTCGGCCGCGGGTCGGGCGCTCAACTCGTGCGATCGCACGAGTTGGGTCGGTGTTGGGTGGGTTCTCAGCGCTCAACTCGTGCGATCGCACGAGTTGGGCTCGCGTCAGGCAGGGAGGCGCGCTCAACACGAGCGATCGAACGAGTTGGGCCGGGGCAGAGCGGGTTCCGACGTCCAACTCGTGCGATCGCACGAGTTGAGCTGGTACGGCCGGGTCAGGGGCAACCAACTCGTGCGATCGCACGAGTTGGCGACCACCGCCAACCGCCCGTCACCCCCCGGCGAGCGCCAACGCGGAGGCGACCAGGTGCGCACGCACCTGCTCGGCGGTGATCGACCCGACGGTGGGGACACCCGGCGAGGTCTCGGTGACGAGGATGCCGACGCGCGCCAGCTGCAGCGCTCCGAGCCCGCTGGCGTAGAGCGTGTTGGACATCAGCGCGGCGTCGCCGGTGATCGTGAAGTCCCCCGAGGCGACCCCGTCCTCCAGGGCGGTGGTCAGGATGGTCAGGCACGACGAGATCGCCCGGCCGAGCCGGTAGAGCGCACTCTCGGTGATCTCGGCGAGCAGGTCCTCGCCGCGGCGGCGCATCAGCGCCTGCGCACAGTCGACGAAGGCCGGGTGGGCGACGCCGTAGTCGACGAACGCGCCGACGATCGCGGCGAGCCGCTCGGCCGGCGCCGTCGTCGAGGCGCCCGCCGCGGCGAGCTCGTCGCGCATCTCGTCGAGATAGCTGACGAGGGTGAGCGCGAACAGCTCCTCCTTGCCCGTGAAGACCCGGTAGACGATCGCGCGGTTGATGCCGACCGCTGCGGCGATGTCCTCGATCCGCATCTCGCCGACGCCCTGACGATCGAACTCGGCGCGCGTGGCGGCGATGATCTCGGCCTCCCGCGCGCGACGGCGTACGGCGGCCGCGCGGCGCCGGCCGTCGGTCTCCGGCGCGCGGGGGGTGGTGGTCACCCGCTGATGGTAGCCATGTTGCAACTCCGAGTTGCACGACTGTGACGGAAGGCAAGCGTGGCGGCGACCGTGCCCACGACGGCTCCCGCCACCAGCCACCGCGGCAGCGGTCCGTCGGCGCGCGAGCCGAAGCACGCGAGGTCGGCCTGGTGCGAGCCGACCGAGCCCGTCGCCTGCGACGAGAGCAGCGACCCGCCGGACTGCCACGACAGCGCGGAGCCGAAGCTCAGTGCGGAACCCAGCGACCCGACCGACGCGAAGGACCCGACCGACGCCGTCGACAGGACGGACCCGACCGAGCCGATCGACAGGATCGAGCCCTCGGAGGCGAGCGAGAGGATCGAGCCGCGCGAGCGCCACGACCAGAGCGAGCCATCGGCGTCCACGACCGCCAGCCTAGTCACCACGCGCACCTGCGCCAGCCGAAAACGGTGGACCAGTCTGGTCATTCGCTGGGGTATCCAGGGGGAAGGACCTGGGTCACAGTGCAACCTGCCCCGCACACTCCCCACGCCGATCACCTGGAGCACCCGCCGTGAAGCTTCGCCGTCTCGCCTGCACCGCCGCCGTCCTCACGACCGTCGCCTTCTCGGTCGCCGGGTGCTCGAAGACGGTCGACCTGGACTCCCTCGAGGACCAGGTCAGCGGGTTCTACACCGACACGGTCGGTGAGGACCCGGACGACGTGAGCTGCCCCGACGACATCGACGCCGAGAAGGGCGCCACCGGCACGTGCACCGTGACGGCCGGCGACACCGAGTACGTCGTGGACGTGAAGGTCGAGAGCATCGACGGCGACACCGTCAACTTCTCGCTAGAGGTCGAGGACCCCGACGCCGAGGCCGAGTGACCCCACGCCCGACCCGCTCAGGCCAGCGCCTTGACCGTCTCGAGCGTGTCGGACTCCTCGGCCGTCTTGTCGTCGCGGTAGCGCACGACCCGCGCGAACCGCAGCGCGACGCCGCCCGGGTAGCGGGTGGAGCGCTGCAGCCCGTCGATCGCGATCTCGACGACCTGCTCGCGCCGCACGTGCACGACGTGGCCGTCGCGTGAGGTCTCGAGGCCGAGGAAGCGCTCGGTCTGCCAGGCGAGCATCTCGTCGGTCATCCCCTTGAACGTCTTGCCCAGCATCACGAACTCGCCGGGCCGCTCGGGGTCGCGCGCGCCGAGGTGGATGTTGGACAGCAGGCCCTGGCGCCGGCCCGAGCCCCACTCGACCGCGAGCACGACGAGGTCGAACGTGTGCACCGGCTTGACCTTGACCCACGCCGCGCCGCGCCGGCCGGCGGCGTAGGGCGCGGTCAGGTCCTTGACCACGACGCCCTCGTGGCCCGCGGCGAGGACGTCGACGACGAACGCCTCGGCCACGTCGACCGAGGTCGTCACCACCCGCGGCACCCGGAACTCCGCCGGTACGAGCGCCTCGAGCGCCGCGGCCCGCTCGGCACCGGGGGAGTCGAGCAGGTCGTGGCCGTCGACGTGGAGGACGTCGAAGAAGAACGGGGTGATGCGCACGCCCTCGCCCATCGCGGTGCGCGACGCGGTCTCCTGGAACGGCCGCGGTCGGCCCGCCTCGTCGAGCGCGAGCACCTCGCCGTCGAGCACGAAGGACGACGCCGGCAACGACCGAGCCACCTCGACCACCTCGGGCAGCCGCGCCGTGATGTCGTCGAGCGAGCGTGTCACGACCAGCACGGTGTCGTCCGCATCGCCGAGACGGTGCACCTGCACCCGGATCCCGTCGAGCTTGGTGTCGACCGCGACGCCCCGCTCGGACGCACCGACCTTGGCCAGCGCGTCGGCCACCGTCGGCGCCGACGAGGCCAGCATCGGCAGCACCGGGCGCCCGACCTCGAGCCCGATCGCGGCCAGCGCCTCCTCGCCACCCTCGAACGCCGTCCGCACCACCGACACCGTCGACCCGGCGAGCATCGCGGCGCGGCGTACGGCGACCAGCGGCAGCCCGGCCGCAGCCGCGACGCCCTCCTGCACGAGCGCGTCGAGGGCACCCTGGCGCAGCTCGCCGGTCACGAGCCCGCGCAGCCAGCGCTGCTCGTCGGTCGTCGCGGCCCCGAACAGCTCCGCCACCGCGTCGGCCCGGGCGGCCTGCGAGCCGGTGCCGGAGATGGCGGCGACGCGGTCGAAGGCCTCGTGGACCCCCGCCACCGTCAGCGACGCCTCGGCCGCCGGCTCGGGGAGCGAGGCGAGGCCCCGCCACCCCACGCCCGTACGACGCTGCAGCAGCGCACCGCCCACGTAGGACGTCACGACCTCGAGCTCGGGGCCCGACCCGGCCCGGCGCAGCAGGTCGGCGATCGCGACCACCTTCTCCTTGCGGGAGCGGGTGGCGGCCACGGCCGCGGAGGTCGCCACGACATCGGAAAGCAACATGCCTGTATCAAACACGGGCGTACCCCCCGTCCGGGTGGGTCGTTGAAGTCCCCGAGCCGCCGACCGTGCCTCGCCCCTCCCTGCACCCGCCCTCCACCCTCCCCTCACCCGGCCTCGGGGCCCCCGGACGACCGAACAGGAACCCTGTGACCCGCTCGCGCATCACCCGCACCGCCGCCCTGGCGGCCGTGTCCGCCGTCGCGCTCAGCCTGCCCAACCTCGCGCAGGCCGCCACCGTGACGACCGCTCTCGCCCCGGCCGCCCGGCCCACCGTCCTGGGTGGCGACACCAACGCCGTACCGGCGGCCGGCGACAACGCCGCCGACCTGTCCTTCGACTCCCGCGCCACCCTGAGGTCCCTCACCCCGACCGCCGCCCAGCGCGCCGGCCTGGCCCGCCTTCCCGGCGCCGTCGCCACCTGGAACCCCACCGGCACCCCGCGCTCGATCGGCGTCGACGGCGGCTTCCTCAGCGCGCCCAGGTCCGGGGACCCGCTCGCCATCGCCCGCGGCTGGCTCGCGACCCACCGCGCGACGTTCGGTCTCGGCGCCGCCGACGTGGCCGACCTCGCGGTCGTCCGCAACCACACGCTCCCGGGCATCGACACCCGCGTCGTCAGCTTCGCCCAGACCTTCGGCGGCGTCGCGGCCGGCATCGGCGGCATCCTCACCGTCGTCGTCGACCGGCAGGGCCGCGTCGTCTCCTACGCCGGCGACCCCGTCCGCAGCTCGGCGCTGCTCGGGTCGTTCGAGCTCACCCCCGCCCAGGCGCTCACCCGCGTCGTCGATTCCCTCGTGCCGGGCCAGGACTTCGTCGCCCGCACCACCGGGACGGTCAAGGGTGGTTACGAGGTGTTCGAGGGCAGCGTCCTCGGGCCCGACCAGCTCGTCCGCAAGGTCGCCTTCCCGACCGCCCAGGGCGGGCGTGCGGCGTACGCCGTCCTGTCGATCCTCAGCCTCGACCAGGCCTGGGCGACGATCGTCGACGCCGCCACCGGCGAGCCGCTGCTGCGCAAGTCGCTCGTGCAGCACGAGGGCGACGGCTCGGTCTTCGAGAACTACCCGGGCGCCGCCAAGGGCGGCAAGCAGGTCGTCAAGAGCTTCGGTCCGACCGCGACCTCGCCGGGCGGCTACCTCGACCCGACCGGGCTCGTCGGCCTGCCGGGCATCACGACCCTCGGCAACAACGCCAACACGGCCATCGCCTGGACCGTGCCGCTCGTCGCCGCCGACCAGTACAACCGGCCGGTCAGCCCCACCGGCACGTTCCGCTACCCGTTCACCAACAGCTGGGAGAAGTCGGGCGGGTCGGTGACCGGCTACCAGGCCGACGCCAACGCCGCGGCGACCAACCTCTTCTACCACCACAACCGGATCCACGACGAGTACTACGCCTTCGGCTTCACCGAGTCCGGCGGCAACTTCCAGCTCGTCAACAAGCCCGGCACGTCCGGCCTCGGCGGCGACCCCGTGTTCGGCGGCGCCCAGTCCGGCGCGCTCAACCTCACCGAGGCGGTCCTCGCCCTGGGCCGCAACAACGCCAACATGCTGACGCTGCCCGACGGCATCCCCGGCTTCACGAACATGTACCTCTGGGAGTTCGTCGACGACGTCTTCGAGGGCCCCAACCGTGACGGTGACTTCGACTCCACGATCATCCAGCACGAGTACAGCCACGGCCTGTCCAACCGCTACGTCGGCGGCGGCGGCCTGGGCTCGCTCGGCACCACCCAGTCCGGCGCGATGGGCGAGGGCTGGGGCGACTGGTTCGCGATGAACGACCTGTTCCGTCGCGGCCTGACCCGCACGGCCGTCACGGCGCCGTACGTCGGCGACCCGCAGCGCGGCATCCGCAACTGGAACTACGCCAAGAGCCCCGCGACCTACGGCGACTACGGCTACGACATGAGCGGTCCCGAGGTGCACTCCGACGGCGAGATCTGGACCGCCACCCTGTGGACCCTGCGCACCAAGCTCCTCCAGGCGGTCGGCGGCAACCAGAAGCAGGCCTCCGACGTCGCCGAGCACCTCGTCATGGACGCCATGCCGCTCTCGCCGCCGAGCCCGTCGATGCTCGACATGCGCGACGCGATCGTCAAGGCCGGCCAGCTCCGCTACGGCAAGAAGTACGCCGACCTCGTCTGGGACGCGTTCGCCGAGCGCGGCTTCGGCGTCTCCGCCAAGACCGACGGCGAGACCGACACCGACCCCCGACCCGGCTTCGACGTCAAGAAGAAGTCGCTCAACGGCACCCTTAAGCTCACCGTCGTCAACGACTCGGCCGGCGGCCGGGTCAAGGGCGTGCGGGTGCTCGGCGGGCGCTTCGAGGGCCGCGGTACGCCGGTGTTCACCACCGGCAAGCAGGGCACCGGCCAGGCGCGCTTCGCCGCCGGCCGCTACACGCTGACCCTCCAGGCGCCCGGCTTCGGCATCCAGCGGGTCACGGTCGCGGTGGCCAAGGGCCGCACGACCGCCACGACCATCCGCCTGCGTCCCAACCTGCTCTCGCGGGCCTCAGGCGCCACGGTCGTGGGGACCGCCAGCCAGGCCAGCGCCTTCCCGGCCGAGAACCTCCTCGACGACTCCGAGGCCACCGGCTGGCGCACCGGCACGTCCACCCGGGCCTACAACAAGGGCCCCGACCGGTCCGTCACGGTCAAGCTCAAGAAGCCCTCGACGATCCGGACCGTCGCCGTCAGCGTGATCAAGCCGATCGGCGTACCCCGCTTCGCCGCCGCCAAGAAGGTGCTCGTCCAGACCTCGATGGACGGCAGGAAGTGGAGGACGGTCAAGGTCGCCCGCTTCAGCTTCGCCGCGCCGCGCCCCGCCGTCTCCGACCTCGGGCTCAAGACCTACCAGCTCGGCAGGAAGGGTGTCCGCGCCCGCTTCGTCCGCGCCGTCGCCGCCGAGGTCTTCGGCAGCGGCGCCACCAACGCCTCGACCGCCGTGGTCGCGGAGGTGCAAGCCTTCGGCACGGCGCCAGGGATCAAGCCGCGGCTGCCCAAGCCCGACAAGCCCGTCACCTACTCCGGCTCGGTCGCCGTCGGCAACCCCGCCCAGGGCTCGCTCCTCGGCCTCGACCCCTACCGTCCCGGTGCCACCGAGCTGACCTGGACCTGCCCCGGCCTGCCCACCGCCAACGGCGGCGACGCCCACTTCGCCAGGCTCCCCAAGGGCGCCGGCGACGGCCAGCACGTGGCCAACCTCAGCGCCGACGTGCCGCTGGGGGAGTACATGCTCTACTTCTACGACGAGAGCTGCGCCCCGCTCGCCGGTGGCGGGTTCGTCCTCGACGGGGAGAGCGTCGTGATCCCGCCGGGCGCCGTCTACAGCGGGTTCCTGCTGATCTACGGCACCGCCGCGTCGTACACGATCGAGGTCACCGAGCCGCGCTAGCCCTGATGGTCGCTCTGGCCGGCCGCGTCTCGCGGCCGACTCCGCCTGGCACTGCTGCCGCCGGGCCTGGGAGTCGGCCGCCGAGACGCAGGGCCGGCCGACGGCGACGTGCGCCCTGTGGTCGACCTGGCAGCGGGTGGGGGCGCCCCGCTGGCCTCGAGAAGATCGGCAGGCACGGTGCGACCGGCACTGCGCTCAGCGCGGGTTGGTCACTTCCAGCACGGCGGCGGTGACGGCCCCGCGCACGACCTGCTCGAAGACCTCCTCGAGCTCGGGGACGCCGTCGAAGTAGCCGCTGGACTCCAGGGCCACGAAGCCGTGCAGCGCGGAGAAGATGGCCATGCCGGTGGGGATGATCCGCTCCTCGGGGAGTCCCGTCGAGCGGACCATCACGCCCATCGCCTCGATCACCTCGCCGGCCGCCGCGAAGAAGCCCTCGCGGTCGAGCGGCGCGCGGGTGACGGCGGCGTAGCGCTGCGGATAGGTGCGGGCGAAGTCGCGCAGCTCGTGGCACAGGACGCGGAGCCCGTCGGCGCCGGCGTGGCCCATCGCGGCGCGCTGGACGTGGCGGCCGAGCAGCCGCATCGCGCGCAGCTGGATCTCGGCGCGCAGGTCCTCGAGGTTGCTGACGTGGTTGTAGAGCGACGAGACGCGGGTCTCGAGGTCGGCGGCGAGCAGGGTCATCGACAGGGCGTCGTAGCCCTCGCGGTCGACGACGGCTTCGGCGGTGACCACGACGGTCTCGCGGTCCAGCCGTGCGCGACGCTCGGTGGCCGGGCTGGTCATCTCGCCCTCATCTCCCCATGAATCGGTTTCGTGCGAACACGAAGGACTATAAGCCCGTGAAGTCCGGCTCCCGGCCCTGGGCGAACGCGGCCAGCGCCTCGAGGTTGGCCGGGCCGCCCATGAGCTCGGCGAACGCGGCGTTCTCCCGCTCGCGGGCCGCAGCGATGCCCTCCCGCAGCGGCGCCACCATCGTGCGCTTGACCGCGACCAGCGACGAGATCGGCCGCGCCGCCAGCACGGCGGCGTGCCGGTGCGCCTCGGCGAGCAGGTCGTCGGGCTCGCAGACCCGCCAGACCAGCCCCATCGCGAGGGCCTCGTCGGCCGAGACCCACTCCGCCGACAGCAGCATCCAGGCGGCGTCCTGACGCCCGACGAGCCGGGGGAGGAGGTAGGACGACGCCGCCTCGGGCGCCACGCCCAGCGACGTGAACGGGCACTTGAGCCGGGCGGTCGAGGCCATGAACGCCAGGTCGGCGAAGCCGAGGACCGTCGTCCCGATACCGAGCCCCAGCCCGTTGACCGCGCAGACCAGCGGCTTGTCGAAGGCCTCGAGCGCGTCGACCAGCCCCGGGAACCCGTGCCGACCGCGCTCGAACGTCGGGTCGGTCGCGATCCGGTGCATCTCCAGCAGGTCGGTCCCGGCCGAGAACGCCCGCCCGGCGCCGGTCAGCAGCACCACGGCCACGTCCGGGTCGGCGGCCGCGTCGAGGAGCGCGTCGGCGAGGGCGTCGTACAGCGCCTCGTTGAAGGCGTTGAGCGCCTCCGGCCGGTCGAGCGTCAGCGTGCGGACCCGGGCCTCGTCGGAGATCTGGAGCGTCATGCGCCGAAGCGTAGGTGGGCTGTCGGTGGGGGCTCCTAGGCTGTCCGCGTGAGGGTTGGCGGGCAGGTGCGGGTGTGGCGACCCGACTGGCCGTGCGGCTTCGGCGTGCTGCGCATGCACCGCCGGGGCGGCGGCGACCCGACCTACAAGACCGACGAGGCGAGCGCCGGCGGCCGCACCTGGCGCGGCATCCGTACGCCGGTGGGCCCGGCCACGCTCGTCCTGCGGTCGCGCCCGGCCGACGGCGAGGTGCACGCCGAGGCCTGGGGGCCGGGAGCCGCCTGGGCGCTCGAGTCGGTGCCGGCGATGCTCGGCGCCGAGGACAGCTGGGACGGATTCGAGCCGCGCCACCCGGTGCTGGCCGAGGCCCGGCGCCACTTCCCCCACGCCCGGCTCGGTCGCACCGGTCTGCTGATGGAGGCGCTGGTGCCGGCGATCATCGAGCAGAAGGTCACCGGGCAGGAGGCGTTCGCGGGCTTCCGGATGCTCGTCCACCGCTACGGCGAGCGCGCGCCCGGCCCGGGCGCCGACCGGCGCCTGTGGATCCAGCCCGACGCCGCGACGCTGCGCACGGTCCCGTCGTGGGAGTGGCTCAAGATGCACGTCGACCCGGCCCGCTCGCGCACCCTCGTCACCGCCGCCCGTGTCGCCGACGCCCTCGAGCGCGCGGTCGCCCTCGGCCCCGAGGAGGCCGACCGCCGGCTGCGCAGCCTCCCGGGCATCGGCGGCTGGACCAGCGCCGAGGTCCGCCAGCGCGCCTTCGGCGACCCCGACGCCGTCTCCTTCGGCGACTACCACGTCGCCAAGGACGTCGGCTGGGCCCTCACCGGCACCCCCTTCACCGACGCCGAGCTCGAGGATTTCCTCGAGCCCTGGCGCCCGCAACGCGGCCGGGTGCCCGCGCTCGTCGGCATGGCCGGCCTCCGCCGCCCGCGCCACGGCGCCAAGATGTCCCCTCGCACCCACCTCCCCGCGAGCGTCACCCGCCACGGTGGTCGAGCCGCGGGGACGTAGTCACCGCGTGCGAGACCCTCGCCGGCGGCACCCCCGACCCGAGCTGGCCCCTGCGGTCGGATGGTCTCGAGTCAGGCGTGTCCGCCTTCCTCGACCGACGTGGGGCCGGGTCCGACCACCGGGGCGGTCCCCACGGGGGAACGCGGTCAGTGCAGCTCCTCCTCGCCCCGCACCGGGACCAGCCCGACGGCGACGGCGGGCAGCAGCGCGGCGACGGCGAACGTGGCGGCGTAGCCGGTGTGCGTGACGAGGAGCCCGCCGAGCGGCGGGACCAGGGCGCTGGTGAGGAACTGGGCGGTGTTCTGCAGGCCCAGGGCGCGGCCCGACCAGAACGGCCCGGCGCGCTCGGCGACGGCGGTGAAGGCGAGGCCGTTGTCGGCGACGGTCAGGACGGTCGCGATCACCAGGAGCGGTACGGCGACCGAGAGGTCGAGACCCGCGGCAAGGCCCAGCAGCGCCATCGTCGCGGAGGCGGCGACCGCGACCCAGCGCAGCGGCCGCATCCGGGAGCCGACCAGGTCGGAGAGCTGCCCGGCGGCGATCCGGCCGAACGCGGCGACCACCTGGGCCACCGCGACCAGGGTGCCGGCGGCAGCGGGGGACCAGCCGCGCTCCTCGACGAGCCAGACGAGGCTGAAGGTCCACACGACGAACTGCGGCACGACCAGCAGCACCGAGACGCCGTGGATGCGGGCGAGGAACGAGTCGGCGCGGTAGGGGTTGGCGGCGCCGCCCTCGACGGCCGGCGGCCGGGGCGGGTCGACGACCACGAGGAGGACGACCACGGCGGCGACCGCCGCGGCGACGGTCGGCACCAGCAGCGCGGCGCCGATGCCGTGCGCGTCGGCGATGACGGCCATCGACACCGCGGCGACGGCGACGCCGACCGGCTGGGCCATCTGCCGGATGCCCATGGCCAGGCCCCGCCGGTGCGGCGGGAACCAGCCGACGACGACCCGGCCCGACGCGGCGTTGGCGCTGGCCGCGGCGGCACCGGCCAGGAAGAGCGAGGCGCTCAGCAGGACCAGGCCGTCGGCGAGCACGGCGAGCCCGCTGAAGACGGCGGTGAGCGCCAGGCCCAGGACCAGCACGAGCCGCTCGCCGCGGCGGTCGGTGAGCATCCCCCACGCGACGAGCGTGAGCATCACGCCGACCGTCGGCGCGGCCGCGACGACGCCGGCCTCGGCCAGGCTGAGGCCCTCGTGCTGGCGCAGGGCGGGGATGAGGAACGCCGGTCCGTGCGCCGCCACGGCCGAGGCCGCCTGGGCCACGGTGCTCGCGCCGAGCATGGACCAGCGGCGCGCGGCGCCGATCGTGGTCGGCTCGACGGTGAGGGTCACGGTCCGAGTCAACCCCGGCGGGGCGGCGTACGACGACCGGATCTCGCCGATTCCGGTGTGAGAAGTTCCGCACGCGGACCACCCCGATAGGTTGACCGCGTGAAGCGCTGGCTGGACGTCGACCGACTCCTGGCCACGCTGCGCCGGACCCTGCTGACGATCCTCGGGCTTCAGCTCGTCATCGCGATCACGATGTCGCTCGTCGACTCCTACCGCCGCCGCGGCAAGAAGCCCAAGCCGTTCCCGACGACGGCACCCGGCAAGGTCGACATCGGCGAGAGCTCGGTGACGACCTACACCTTCGGCCGCGACCTCTACGACGACATGCTCGCCGCGATCGCGGGCGCCGAGAAGCAGATCCTCTTCGAGACCTACATCTGGAAGGGCGACGCGACCGGGGAGCGGTTCAAGTCGGCGCTGGCCGCCGCGGCCGCCCGCGGCGTCGAGGTCTACTGCATCTACGACGGCTTCGCCAACCTCGTCGTCTCGCCGGTGTTCAAGCGGTTCCCGGCGTCGATGAAGGTCCTCAAGTTCCCGGTCTACGCCGCCGGGTGGCGGTTCTTCGACCTGCGCCGCTACGGCCGCGACCACCGCAAGATCCTCGTCGTCGACGACACCGTCGGGTTCGTCGGCGGCTACAACATCGGCGACGCCTACGAGACCGAGTGGCGCGACACGCACGTGCGGATCACCGGCCCCGGCGTCTGGGACCTCAAGCGTGCGTTCGCCGACTTCTGGAACCTCCACCGACGCCGCCGCATCCGCCACAGCGAGCGCCCCCTGCTGCTCGAGACCGCGTCGACGTGGGAGCCGCGGATCCGCGTGCAGCGCAACGTGCCGCGGCTGTGGATGTTCCCGATCCGCGCGATGTACCTCGAGGCCATCAACCGCGCCAGCACCAACGTCTGGCTGACGACGGCCTACTTCATCCCCGACCAGGACTTCGTCGACGCGATGAAGGACGCCGCCCGCCGCGGGGTCGACGTACGCCTGCTCGTGCCGCTCAAGTCCAACCACATCGTGGCTGACTGGATCTCGCGGGGCTACTTCTCCCAGCTGCTCGCCGCGGGGGTCAAGGTGCTCCGGTTCAAGGGCGCGATGGTGCACGCCAAGACCGCCACCGTCGACGGCACCTGGGCCACCGTCGGCACCGCCAACATCGACCGGCTCAGCCTGTCGGGCACCTACGAGATCAACGTCGAGATCATCGACGCCGGCCTCGCCGCTCAGCTCGAGGCGGTCT
>NZ_JAURVJ010000123.1 GCF_030655615.1 Nocardioides sp. | reverse complement strand
GTCCGGGTGTGCGGCGCGGGCCCCAGCCGCACGACGTGCGGTCCGACCGTGACCGGGTGCGCGAAGTCGTAGGTGGTGCGGTGCTCCAAGGCGACCTTGATCGACATGGGTCCACCCTGCCCGTCCTCGGTGTCGGGGCGGTAACGCGGGGTGGCGCCGTCCCCGCGCCCCCACGGCGATAGTCCCGGGCGAAATGGCCCCTGAGACGGCTCTTGTGGGGCCAGAACGCCCGGGACTATCGTCAACGAGACCGCAAACGACCATTTGCAAACAACCCTTTGCGGTCTAGGGTGAGGCGCATGGACGGACCCACGATCACGCCGACGCCCCACCAGCTGCGGGCGCTCGCCCACCCGGTGCGGCTGCGGATGCTCGGGATGCTGCGGCTCGACGGACCGGCGACGGCGACCTCGCTGGCGACCCGGCTCGGGCTCAACTCGGGCGCCACGTCCTACCACCTGCGGACGCTCGCCCAGCACGGGTTCGTGCTCGACGACGCCGAGCGCGGCAACGGGCGCGAGCGGTGGTGGAAGGCCGCGCACACCTCCACCTACACCCAGACCGCCGAGTCGGGCACCGAGGCCGCCGACAGCGAGGACGCGTTCCTGCAGTCGGCGGCGGTCGTCTACACCGAGTGGCTGCAGCGGGCGATGGAGGAGCGGCCGCTGCTCCCCCAGCCCTGGCGCGACGCCTCGACGTTCAGCGACTGGGTCCAGCTCGTGACCCCCACCAAGGCCAAGGCCGTCATGGACGCCGTCTCCGAGATCCTCGAGGCCGTCGACGACCAGCCCGACGAGGCCGACGCGCGCCACGTGGTGTTCCAGTTCTCGGCCTACGTGCGCCCGGGCCAGGACCACTGATGCGCCGCCCACTCTACGGCTGGCTGACCGCCGAGGCCATCTCGCTCACCGGCACCCGGATCTCGATGATCGCGCTGCCCCTCTTCGCCCTCGAGCAGACCGGCAGCGCCACCCGCACCGGCCTCGTGGCGCTCTTCGAGATGCTGCCGCTGGTCCTCTTCAAGGTGCTGGGCGGGCCGGTCATCGACCGGGTCGGCGCGCGCCGCGTCGCGATCACCTGTGACGTCGGCTCCCTGTTCGTGGTCGCGTCGATCCCGCTGCTCCACGACGCCGGCGTGCTGCCCTTCGGCGCCTTCCTCGCCCTCGTCGCCTGCGCGGGGGCCCTCCGCGGCCCCGGCGACGGGGCCAAGCACGCCCTGGTCCCGGCGTTGGTCGAGTCGGCCGGCGTCCCCATGGAGCGCGCCACCGGTCTCGCCTCCACCGTCGAGCGCACCGCCTCGATGCTCGGCGCCGGCCTGGCCGGGCTCCTCGTGGCCACCCTCGGCGCCCAGAACGCGCTCGCGCTCGACGCCGCCAGCTTCGGGCTGTCGGCCGCGGTGCTGGCCTGGGCGACGGTCGGGCTCGGCGTGCCGGAGCCCGAGGCGGGCGACCCTGCGCCGTACGCCGAGCAGCTGCGGGAGGGCTGGGCGTTCCTGCGCCACGACCCGCTCCTGCTGGGCATCGCGGCCATGGTCGCCGTGACCAACCTGCTCGACCTGGCCTGGGCCGCGGTCCTGATGCCCGTCTGGGCGCTGGAGTCCGGTGAGGGCGCGGCGACACTGGGGCTGCTGTTCGCCGTCTTCAGCGGGGCGTCCGCCGTGGGCGCGATCTGCGCGGCGGCGTGGGCGGCGCGGCTGCCGCGCTTCAAGACCTACCTGTTCGCGTTCCTGCTCTGCGGGCTGCCGCGCTTCGCGGTCTTCGCGCTCGACGTGCCGCTGGCCGGCATCATCGCGGTCTTCGTCGTCGGCGGCTTCTCCTCGGGCTTCATCAACCCGGTGCTGGGCGCCGTGATCTTCGAGCGCATCCCGGCCCGGCTCGTCGGTCGGGTCTCCTCGCTGACCACGGCGATGTGCTTCGCGCTGATGCCGCTGGGCGGCCTGCTGGGCGGGCTGCTCGTCGACGGGGGCGGCCTGGCCTTCGCCATGGGCGCCGTCGGCGTCGCCTACTTCGCCGCGACCATGCTCCCGGCCGTCGACCCGCGGTGGCGGGCCATGGACGACCGGCCGGCCACGGCCGAGCCGGAGCCCGCCGTCAGCTGAGCTCGTCGAGCACCTTGCGCAGCCGGCGCTCGCGCGTCTCGTCGGTCTTGGCGCTCGCGACCGCGAGGGCGTGCGCCTTCTGCCTGCTGGGCGACAGCGCCGCCCAGGCCTGCGCCGCGGCGGGGTCGGCCGCCAGCGCCGCCGCGAGCGGCTCGGGGACCTCCACGGTGCGCGGCGCGTCGTCGACCTCGAGCGTCACCTCGACCTCGTCGCCGGCCCCGCGACCGGTGGCCGCCCGGGTCTCGGCGTTGAACGAGACGAGGAACCGCCCGCCCATGCTCGCCACCGACGAGCGGTAGGTGTGGCCCCCGTCGACCGTCACGACCACCGGCACCCGCTTGCCGCGCCCGAAGGACGCCACGACCTCGTCGGGCACCACGATGCCGACGTTGTTGCCGCCGGTCGCCTCGAGCGTCGTGGTGAAGGTCGTCATGCCCGGAACGCCTTCGCCACCTCGAGCAGGCGGTCGTTGCCCTCGTTCTCGCCGATGGAGACGCGGGCGCCCTCGCCGGCGAACGGACGTACGACGATCCCCGCCTCGTCGGCCGCCATCGCGAAGTCGCCCGTGCGCTCGCCCAGCGCGAACCACACGAAGTTGCCCTGCGGCTCCGGCACGTCCCAGCCCAGCTCGAGAAGCGCCCCCCAGACCCGGGCCCGCTCGACGGCCAGCGCCTCGACGCGCTCGAGCAGCTCGGCCTCGGCCTCGAGCGAGGCGATGGCCGCCGCCTGCGCCACGGCAGAGACGCCGAACGGCAGCGACACCGCGCGCAGCGCGGCCGCGACCGGACCCTGCGCGACGGCGTACCCGACCCGGAAGCCGGCCAGCCCGTAGGCCTTGGAGAAGGTGCGGAACAGCACCACGTTGGGGTGCGCGCGGTAGGTCGCGAGGCCGTCGACGGCGTCGTCCATCCGCACGAACTCGAGGTAGGCCTCGTCGACGACCGCCACCACGTGGGGCGGCACCTGCGCGAGGAACGCGTCGAGCTCGCTCTGCGTCACCGCCGGGCCGGTCGGGTTGTTGGGCGTGCAGACCATGACGATCCGGGTGCGGTCGGTGATCGCGGCGAGCATCGCCGGCAGGTCGTGGCGCCCGTCGGGCAGCACCGGCACCTGCACCGACGTCGCCCCGGCGGTCGTCACCGCGATCGGGTAGGCCTCGAAGGACCGCCACGGATAGACGACCTCGTCGCCGGTGTCGCAGTAGGCGCTGACCAGCTGGTAGATCAGGCCCACGCTGCCGGTCGCCAGCGCCAGGTCGGCGACCGGCACGTCGAGCCGGGCCGCGAGCGCGTCGTAGAGCGCCGTGCTGCCCATGTCGGGGTAGCGGTTCATCGTCGCGACGGCCCGCGTCGCGGCCTCGACCACGCCGGGCAGCGGCGGGTAGGGGTTCTCGTTGCTCGAGAGCTTGTAGGCCGTCATCCCCGGTCGCACCGTCGGCGGCTTGCCCGGCACGTAGGTCGGGATCTGCAGGACGTTGGGGCGCGGCTGAGGGTGGGCCATGCCGCTCAGGCTATCGACGCCGGCTCCGCCACGGCCGCAGCGCCACCGCCAGCACGACCCCGACCAGCACGCCGAGCACGGCGCCGGTGACGTTGTCGATGATGTCGGTGACGTCGCAGGCGCGGTCGATACGGGCGAGCTCGAGCTGGGTCCACTCGATGCCGACGGAGTACGCCGCCAGGAGGGCCAGTCCGATCGGCACCAGGACGACGGCGGACCGGGGCCACCGGGCGGCGGCGACCACCAGCAGCGCGCCGGACGGCACGAAGACGGCGACGTTGAGCAGCCGCTGGCCGCCGGAGAAGATCCAGAACCCGTCGGGGGCCGGCCCGCCGATGTCCCACGAGCAGGTCCCGAGCCGGTCCTCGGCGAACACCACGCCGGGCGCGCCGTCGGCGGGCAGCAGGGTGATCAGCCCGATCACGACGACCGACCAGAGCAGGGCGGCGACCGCGAACGCGGTCACCACGCCGAGGCGGCGCCGGAGCCCGGCCGCGAGCAGGCCGCAGACGACGCCCGAGAGCGCGACGCCCACGAGCATGACGCCCACACCACCGACCGGGAACACCGTGAGGAGGCTACCGAGGCGACCCGTGGGGACGCGTCAGGGGACGCGTCAGGGGACGAGCCCCGCGACGAGGTGGGCCAGCATCGGGTGCAGCAGCTGGGCCTCGGGGTCGTCCACGACCCGGTGGAACCCGGCCTGCTCGATCATGATGTAGCCGTGCAGGGCGGTCCACACCTGGCCGGCCACCGCCGCGGGGTCGTCGCGGCGCAGGGCGCCGGCGTCCATCGCCCGCGCGACGCCGGCCACGAGCTGGCCGAACGCCGCCAGCCCGACGTGCCGCTCCTCCTCGCTCAGCCGGTAGCCGCCGAGCGAGGCCGAGCCGAACATGACGGCGTACAGCTGGGGGTGCGCGAGCGCGTGCTGGCGGCACGCCGCCGCCATGGCCGTCAGGTCGTGCAGGGTGTCGTCGGTCTGCGGGACCTCGTCGACGCGCGCGTAGAGCTGCGCGAACCCGTCGCCCACGACCTCGCGCACCAGCGCCGCCATCGAGCCGAAGTGGGTGTAGACCGCCATCGTCGAGGCCCCGACCTCGCGGGTCAGCCGGCGCACGGTCAGGGCCGCCGGCCCCTCCTCGGCGAGCACCTCGGCCGCGGCGTCGAGCAGGCGGCGGCGCACGTCGTCGGTCACCCTTGCCATCCTTCCATAACGCCGTTATCGTCGCCGATAACGTTGTTATCGACGCCTGAGGACACTCCGAGGAGACGTGATGAACCGCTACCTGGAGGACGGCTTCGCCCCCGTCCACGACGAGCTGACCGCGTTCGACCTCGACGTCACCGGCACGCTCCCCGACCACCTCGACGGGCGCTACCTGCGGATCGGGCCCAACCCGGCGACCGACCCCGGCGACGACTACCACTGGTTCCTCGGCGAGGGGATGGTCCACGGCGTACGCCTCGAGGACGGCGTCGCGCGGTGGTACCGCAACCGCTGGGTCCGCCCGGCCGAGGGCGACTTCGCCCCCAACACCAACGTCATCGGCCACGCCGGCCGCACGCTCGCTCTGGTGGAGGCCGGCGCGCCGCCCTACGAGCTGGGCGACGAGCTCGACACCGTCGGCCGGTCCTGCTTCGCCGGCGACCTGCGCGCCGGCTACACCGCCCACCCGCACGAGGACCCGGTGTCCGGAGAGCTGCACGCGGTCTCCTACTCGTGGACCCGCGGCAACCGCGTCGACTACTCCGTCATCGGCACCGACGGGCAGCTGCGCCGCCAGGTCGAGGTCGAGGTGCACGGCAGCCCGATGATGCACGACTGTGCGATCACCGAGAACTACGTCGTCGTCTACGACCTCCCGGTCACCTTCGACATCGACATGGTCGCCGGCAAGATGCCGCGCCCGCTGCGGCTGCCCGCGCGGCTCGCGCTCAACCGGGTCGTCGGCCGCAACCCCGTGCCCGACCGCGTGGTCGACGCGATGGCGCGCGGCAACGGCGTGCCCTCGCAGCTGCCGTACTCCTGGGACGACGACTACCCTGCGCGCATCGGCCTGCTGCCGCGCGACAGCGTCGACGGCCGCGACGTGCGGTGGTTCGACATCGACCCCTGCTACGTCTTCCACACCCTCAACGCGTTCGAGGTGCCCGAGACCGGCGAGGTCGTCATCGACGCGGTGCGCCACGACCGGATGTTCGCCACCGTCTTCACCGGCCCCGACGAGGGCCCGACGTCGCTGGTCCGCTTCACCCTCGACCTCGGCTCGGGCAAGGCGCGCGAGCACCGCTACGACGAGCACTCCCAGGAGTTCCCGCGCCACGACGAGCGGCTCACCGGCCGTCGGCACCGCTACGGCTACTCCGTCGGCTTCGACGACGGCGGCCTGGGCGACACGGTCCTGCGCCACGACACCGTCGCCGGCACGACCGCCGTACGCCGCCTGGGCGCGGGGCTCGAGGCCGGCGAGCTCGTCTTCGTCCCGTCCTCGCCCGACGCGGCCGAGGACGACGGCGTGCTGATGGGCTACGTCACCGACCGCCCCACCGGCCGCAGCACCCTGCGCGTCCTCGACGCCGCCACCCTCGACGACGTCGCCACCGTGCACCTGCCCGGGCGGGTCCCGGCCGGGTTCCACGGCAACTGGGTGCCGACGGCCTGAGATTTTTCGGGTGCGGCCGGGGGTGGCGGATTCCCCGGCCGGCCGGGCGGATTCCCCGGCCGGCCGGGGATTCCGACCGTTGTCAGGGGTTGCAACCCCTGACAAGGGTCGAAGTCCCCGGCTGTCAGGGAGAACTGCTGCCCGGCCCCTGTCGCCATGAGCCCTCCTCAGGCCGGCGGCAGCACGACCTCGCCACCGGGTACGCCGGGCAGGTCGCGACCGACGGTGAGGTCGACCGGGTTGGTCAGGCAGCGGATGGACCCGCCGCCCTTGTGGAACTCGGCCACGTCGACGACCACGACCTCGAAGCCCCACTCCTCGAGCTGGGCGCGCACCCGGTCGGGGCAGGCCGGCATCACGACGGTGTTGCCGACGACCACCGAGTTGGCGCAGAACGTCGTCAGCGCCTCCTCCTCGGTGAGGACCAGCGGCTCGGGCACCAGCTCGAGCAGCGCGGCGGCCGAGGCCTCGTCGAGCGCGGACGGGCAGACCATCGCGCGGCGGTCGTCGAGCGGGCAGAAGGCGAGGTCGAGGTGGTACATGCCGGGGTGGGTGATCCGGACACCGCGCACGCGGACGCCGAGGTCGGAGGCCAGGTGCTTGAGCGCGAGCTCCTCGGTTCGCGGGCCGTAGCCGACGACCAGGGCGTCGCCCCAGGCGAACGCGTCGCCGGCCTCGAGGTGGGCGCCGACGCCGTCGCGCCCGACGTAGGACGTCGCCCAGCCGCGCTCGGCGAACCACGGCTGCGCCGAGCGGGTCTCCATGCGGCGCTCGGCGTAGCGCATGTGGGACATGACCACGCGCGGCGTGCCGTGCTCGGGGACGATCCCGAGGCCGAGGTTCATCGCATAGACCATGTCGGGGGCGTCGGAGCGCTGCGGCATCACGTCGACGGTGGCGCCCAGACGACGCAGGGTCTCGACCATCTCGTGCCACTGGCGCCACGCGGTCGGGCCGTCGGGCTGGACCGCGGGATCCATGAACGGGTTGATGACGTAGTCGACGCGGAAGTGCGTCGGCTCCACGGCGACGTAGTGGCGACCCCAGCCCAGCTCGGTCAACGGAACCCCTCTCGACACACAACGTGTTGATTGTCAGACAATCTGACAGGACCCATCGTGACGCACCACGGGCGCCAGATCAAGCGGAACCGCTCAAACCGGCCCCGGTGTCGGCATGATGAGCCCATGACGCAGTCCGGGAGCGCGCTCACCGAGCCTGAGGGCCCGTTCGCGACGTTGCACGTCGAGCACACCTCCACCGTCGAGCGGGCCGCCGAGGAGCTGCGCCGGGCGATCTTCGAGGGCGAGATCGAGAGTGGTACGGCGCTGCGCGAGGTCGCGCTCGCCGACTCCCTCGGCGTCTCCCGGCCCACCATCCGCGAGGCGCTCGGCGTCCTGGTCGCCGAGGGCCTGGCCACCCGCGAGCCCCACCGCGGCGTCCACGTCTCGACCCCCGAGGCGGGCTCGGTGCGCGACGTCTGCGCCGCGCGCTGGGTCCTCGAGGGCGCCGGCGTGAGCCGCTGGCGCGAGGCCGACGAGACCCAGCGCGACCACGTCCGCACCGCGCTGCGCGTCTACACCGACGCCGTCCGCGCCGAGGGCACCTACCAGGAGCTCAACACCCTCCACCTCGCCTTCCACGTCTCGCTCGTCGGCCTGACCGGCAGCCCCCGGCTCGTCGCCATGGCCGAGAACCTCGTCGTCGAGCTCAAGCTCGCCCTCGCCCAGGTCGAGCGGATCGCCCGCAACGCCCACGACGAGGCCGACACCCACGTCGCCCTCGTCCAGCTCCTCGAGGACGACGACGTCGACGCCGCCATGACCTTCCTCTCGGGCCACCTCGCCGACGCCGAGACCGAGATCATCACCGCGCTGCGGCTGTAGGGGTTCGGCGGGCGACGGCGGCAGGAATACCCGGTGCACCGGGTGTTCCTGCACTTCGGGGCCGATGCAACCCCCGTTAACTGCAGGGATACCCGGCCCACCGGGTATTCCTGCCGCACCCCCCGTCGTACGCCGCCTGCGACACTGACGCCATGCGCATCATCCTCAGGCTCCTCACCACCGCGCTCGGCCTGGGCGCGGCAGCGTGGCTCCTCGACGGGATCGCGTTCCCGGGTGGCCCCCGCCAGGGCTGGGCCGAGATCGAGCACGACCTCGTCCCGCTGGTCCTGGTCTCCGCGATCCTCGGGCTCATCACCTCGCTGGTGAAGCCGATCCTGACGATCCTGTCGATCCCACTGATCATCGTCACGCTCGGGCTGTTCCTGCTCGTCATCAACGCCGCGATGCTCATGCTCACCGGGGCGCTGGCCGACGCGCTCGACATCCGCTTCCGCGTCGACGGGTTCTGGACCGCGGTCGGCGGCTCGATCATCATCACGATCGTCACCTGGATCGTCGACGGCTTCGTCGGCGAGCCCGAGCGGGACTGATGCTGCCGGCGCCCCGCGAGCCGGGCCACTACCGGGTCGGCCTGGTCTGCCTCGGCAACATCTGCCGCTCGCCGATGGCCGACGTGGTGCTGCGCGCCAAGGTCGCCGCGGCCGGGCTCGATGGCCGGGTCGAGGTCGACAGCTGTGGCACCGGCGGCTGGCACGTCGGCCACCCGATGGACGCCCGCGCGGCCGCCACCCTGGGCACCGGCGGCTACGACGGCAGCGCCCACCGTGCCCAGCAGTTCGCCACGTCCTGGCTCGACGACCACGACGTGCTGCTGGCCATGGACGCCGCCAACCTCGCCGACATCGGCGGCCGGTCCGAGCGGGTGCTGCTGCTGCGCGACCTCGATCCCGAGGGCCCCGGCGACGTGCCGGACCCCTATTACGGCGGCGACGGCGGGTTCCTGGAGGTGCTCGCGATGGTCGAGCGCTGCAGCGACGCCCTGGTCGTTGAGCTCACCCCCCTGGTCGCGTGACCCCGATGACCCCGATGACCCCGATGACCCCGGTGACCCGATGACCCGGCAGCCCGTGATCGCCCGTCGGGCCGAGCAGCTCCTCGGCTCGGCCGTCGTGGCGACCGCGCCGGTCGCCGGCGGCGACGTCTCGATCGCCACCAAGCTGCGCCTCAGCAACGGCACCACCGCGCTGATGAAGACGATGGCGCAGCCCCCGCCGGGGTACTTCGAGCAGGAGGCGTGGGGGTTGCGCTGGCTCGCCGAGGCCGCGGCCGACGGCGGCGTCCACGTGCCCGAGGTGCTCGCCGTCGACGCCGACTGCCTGGTCGTCGCGTGGGTCGAGCCGGGTCGTACGACGGGCGACGAGGCGGCCGCTCTGGGCCGGAGCCTCGCGGCGACGCACGCGGCCGGCGCGGCGTCGTACGGCGCCGAGCGCGACGGCTTCATCGGCCGGCTCCCGCTGCCCAACCGGCCGACCGCGACCTGGGCCGAGTTCCACGCGACCCGGCGGCTGCTGCCCTTCACCCGGCTGGCCTCCGACCGCGGCGCGATAGAGCCGGACGACGCCGCCGCCATCGAGGCCGTCGCCGCGCGGGTCGGCGAGCTCGCCCCCGAGGAGCCCCCCGCCCGCCTGCACGGCGACCTCTGGAACGGCAACGTCCTGTGGGGCGCCGACGGCCGCGCCGCCGTCATCGACCCCGCCGCGCACGGCGGCCACCGCGAGGTCGACCTCGCCATGCTCGCCCTCTTCGGGCTGCCCCACCTGCCGCGCGTCCTCGACGCCTACGCCGAGGTCACGCCGCTCGCCGACGGGTGGGAGGACCGGATCGGGCTGTTCCAGCTCTTCCCGCTGCTCGTCCACGCCTGCCTCTTCGGTGGCGGCTACGGCGCGCGGGCGGCCGAGGTGGCGCGCCGCTACTCCTGAGGACCGCTCTCAGTCCAGGTTCAGGGCCCCGTGCCACAGTGACCCTCGTGTCCGCTGCACCCAAGCCCCGCGTGCTCGTCGTCGACGACGACAAGGCGGTCCGCGAGTCGCTGCGTCGCTCCCTCGAGTTCAACGGCTACGACGTCCACCTGGCCGGTGACGGGGCCGAGGCCCTCGCCGGCATCGGCGGCGTCGCGCCCGACGTCGTCGTGATGGACGTGATGATGCCGCGCCTCGACGGCCTCGAGACGACGCGCGCGCTGCGGACCGCGGGCAACGACGTACCGATCATCGTGCTCACCGCCCGCGACGCCGTCGGCGACCGCGTCGACGGCCTCGACGCCGGGGCCGACGACTACCTCACCAAGCCCTTCGCGCTGCCCGAGCTGCTCGCCCGGCTGCGGGCGCTGCTGCGCCGCGCGGTCCCCACCGAGGACGACGGCGAGGAGACGCTGTCGTTCTCCGACCTGACCATGAACGTGACCACCCGCGAGGTGCTGCGCGGCACCCGCGCGATCGACCTGACGCGCACCGAGTTCACGCTGCTCGAGCTGTTCCTGCGCCGCCCGCGCCGGGTGCTCGACCGGTCGTTCATCCTCGAGGAGGTCTGGGGCTACGACTTCCCCACGACCGCCAACTCCCTCGAGGTCTACGTCGGCTACCTGCGACGCAAGACCGAGGCCGAGGCCGAGCCACGTCTGCTGCACACGGTGCGGGGCGTCGGCTACGTGCTCAAGGAGTCATGAGCGCGCCGGTCCCGCCGCCCTACGCGCCGCCGGCGGCCCCACCCCCGCCCCCCGCAGCCCCGGCAGCGGCCGCGACGGCGCCGCCGGTCGAGCCCGGCGACCGCCGCTGGCGCTACCGCCGGTCGCTGGCCAGCCGGGTCACCCTGCTCACGACGATGGCGGTCGGGCTGACCGTCGCGGCGATGGCGGCGGGCGTCTACG
>NZ_JAURVJ010000122.1 GCF_030655615.1 Nocardioides sp. | reverse complement strand
CGAGAAGCAGGTGCGCAACTTCTACTCGGTGTCGATCTCCGGCTACCACATCGCCGAGGCCGGGGCGAACCCGATCAGCCAGCTGGCCTTCACCCTGGCCAACGGCTTCACCTACGTCGAGGCCTACCTCGCGCGCGGCCTCGACATCGACGACTTCGCGCCCAACCTGTCGTTCTTCTTCTCCAACGGCATGGACCCTGAGTACACCGTGATCGGCCGCGTCGCGCGCCGCATCTGGGCGGTCGCCATGCGCGACCGCTACGGCGCCTCCGACCGGTCGCAGAAGCTGAAGTACCACGTGCAGACGAGCGGGCGCTCGCTGCACGCACAGGAGATGGACTTCAACGACATCCGCACCACGCTGCAGGCTCTGATCGCCATCTATGACAACGCCAACAGCCTGCACACCAACGCCTTCGACGAGGCCGTGACGACCCCGTCCGAGGAGTCCGTACGCCGGGCGCTCGCCATCCAGCTGATCATCAACCGCGAGTGGGGGCTGGCGATGAACGAGAACCCGCTCCAGGGCTCCTTCATCGTCGACCAGCTCACCGACCTCGTCGAGGAGGCCGTGCTGGCGGAGTTCGAGGCGATCAGCGAGCGCGGCGGCGTGCTCGGCGCGATGGAGACCGGCTACCAGCGCGGCCGCATCCAGGACGAGTCGATGCTCTACGAGCACCGCAAGCACGACGGCTCGCTGCCCATCGTCGGCGTCAACACCTTCGTCAAGCCCGACTCCGGCGACGGCACCCCGACCCACGTCGAGCTCGCCCGCGCCACCGACGACGAGAAGGCCGGCCAGCTCCGCAAGGTGCACGAGTTCCAGGCCGAGCACACCCAGGAGGCCGAGGAGGCGATCGCCCGGCTCAAGGCCGCGGCCGTCTCGGACGACAACGTGTTCGCCGTCCTGATGGACGCCGCGCGGGTGTGCTCGCTCGGTCAGGTCACCGAGGCGTTCTTCGAGGTCGGCGGCCAGTACCGGCGCAACGTCTGAGCGCGACCCGGACGGAGCCTGCGACGTCCGGGTGGTGGTGCTCAGACGAAGATCATCCCGCCGTCGACCAGGACCGACTGGCCGGTCGTGTAGTCGGGGTCGGGCCCGGCGAGGATCGAGGCCAGCTTGGCGACGTCCTCTCGGTGGTGCTGTCGGCCGTCCGCGAGGGGAAGGCGCCCGGGGCCGGCGCGACCGTGGTGCTCGACCCCAGCGAGGTCGACGTACCGGAGATGATCAAGGAGCTGACCGTCGACGTGTCGTTCGAGTGCGTCGGCGCCTCCCCTGCGCTCCAGGCCGCCCTCGACTCGTGCTGGCCCGCTGTCTTTCGGGGTCGGTCGGTCCGCGCGCTCAGCATCCCAGGTCTCGCCTCCCGGGATGCCGAGGGCGCAGACAAGGGCGGGCTCGGCCGCGCCCTCGCCCGGCGCGGACAGACCTCATCTGCCATGGCTTCACCGCTGGGACGATGGAGTTGTTGGTGGGCCGTTGATGCGTTGTCGGCCAGGTAGCAAGTTCATCGGCCCGGTGGTGCAGCCGTGCCTACCGGGACAGGAGGGTCGGATGGCCGCGCAGGCGACGGCGGGCCGAGCCTGCGAGGCCCCGCCGTTGCCCCGCCGACAAGCGGGCCCGCGACGCGGTCTGCCAAGCGCGCGGCCACCCGACCCTAACCCCCGACTCCGACAGGAATGTCGCAGAGCTCAAGGTCGACTGATGGGGTGTACGTCGGCCGGGTCGCCTCGGGCAGGGTGGACGCATGGGCGTCCTCAGCTTCCTGACCAAGCGCGGCGGCAGGTTCGCGGCTCCGCGGATCGGCAAGATCGCGCCCGGCTTCACCGCGGGGTTCCTGCAGAAGGTGCTGGACAGGGCCGTCTCGGGCACCGGGCCCTTCGACAGCGCGGCCACCGTCGCCGACAAGGCGCTGGCCGACGCCAAGGGTGACGTCGACGAGGCGGTCGACGCGCTGGTCTCCTCGCACACCCGGCTCGCCGGCGCCCAGGGGTTCCTCACCAACATCGGCGGCCTCGTGACCGCGGTGGTCACGGTGCCCGCCAACGTGACCGGCCTCGTCATGGTCGAGCTCCGCCTGCACGCCGCGATCGCGAAGGTCCACGGCCTCGACCTCGCCGACCCGGGCGTGCGTGCGGCCGTGCTCGTGACGCTCCTGGGCCACGACGAGACCGAGAAGCTCGTGCGCAAGAAGGAGCTGCCCGGCAACGCGGCCTGGCTCGCCGGCGGCGGCGACCACGGTCAGGAGACGATCCAGCGGGTGTCCGCACAGGTCGCCGCGACGCTGGTCGGCTTCCTGGGCGGCAAGCAGCTCGCGTCGATGATCGGCAAGCGGGTGCCGCTCTTCGGCGGCGTCGTCGGTGCGGCCACCGACGCGCGGGCCACCCGGCGGCTCGGGCGCGACGCTGCCCGCGACCTGCCGCGCGGCTGACCGCGGGAGGCTTCGCGCTACTTCTCCTCGTCGACCGTTTCCTCAGCCCGCTCCGGCTCCTGGACCTCGCCGGCCCGCGCCGCGACCACCTCGTCGAGGTAGCGGATCACCACGGCCACGACGGCCACGACCGGCACCGCGAGGAAGGCACCGGTGATGCCGAAGAGCGTGGAGCCGAGCGTGACGGACAGCAGCACGACGGCGGCGTGGAGCTGCATGCTCTTGGCCTGCAGCCATGGCGAAAGCACGTTGCCCTCGAGCTGCTGCACCAGCACGATCACCACGAGGATGACGAGCGCGCCGGTCGGTCCGTTGGAGACCAGCGCGACCAGGACCGCCGCCGCCCCGACCACGAACGCCCCGACGATCGGGACGAACCCGCCGACGAAGGTGAGCAGGGCCAGCGGGATCGCGAGCGGTACGCCGACGACCACCAGGGCGATGCCGATGAGGACGGCGTCGACGGCGCTGACGACGGCCTGCGTCCGGATGTAGCCACCGAGCGTGGTCCACGAGCGGCGCAGCACCTCCGCGAGGTGCCCGCCCGCCGAGGCGCCTGCCATGCGCTCGACCAGGGGGAGGAAGCGTCGGCCGTCCTTGAGGAACAGGAACGTGAGGATCAGGGTGATGACGACCGTGACGGTCGCCGAGGTCGCCGCGCCCACGCCGGACAGGACGCCGGAGGCGATCGCCGAGCCGCTGTCGCCGAGCCGGTCCTGGACGGCCTGGATGCCGGAGTCGATCTGGTCGCGCGACACGAAGTCCTGGCCCTGCACCCAGTCCTGGACCTCCTGCAGCCCGGACGAGGCGTCGTCGACGATGTCGTCGACCTGCCCCCCGATGAGCGGGGCGATCGCGAAGCCGAGGCCGACGAGCACGGCGATCCCACCGAGCAGGACGCTCGCCGCCGCGGCGGCCGGTGGCAGGTGCAGCCGTCGCTCGAGCGCGCGGGCCGGCCGCTCCAGGACGCTGGCGAGGACCAGGGCCAGCGCGACCGGCAGCACGATGCTCCACAGCTGCCCGACCAGCAGCCCGAGGACGACGGCCGCGAGGGCGATGAGGATCCACCGGCCGCTCCACAGGGCGACCCAGGCGACGCCGTCGCCGATCACCTCCGGACGCTGCGGTCGGTCGGCGCGGGACTCTGGGGTGGGGCTCACCGGGCGAGCCTGCCAGGGCCCGCGACGATCGCGGAGGTCCTTCACCCCCAGGGGGATGTCAGCCGAGGACGTCGAACTCCAGCGTCGACGTCGGTACGTCGACCTCGCTGGTCGGCAGCACGACCTTGAGCCGCCAGTCGCCGGGAGCCGGTACGACAACCTCGGCGGTGTAGACGCCCGGCCCGATGTTGCGGAGCGGGACCTCGCCGAGGTCGACGTCGTCGGACGCGAACGTCGCCTGCGGGGCGGCGTAGCCCTCGGTCGGCTCGCCGGCCGGGTCGAGCAGCTCGAGGGTGACGCTGGTCGGGCCGGGGGTCTGTCGGCCGAGGGTGGCGCGCACCTCGATGGCGTCGAGCTGCGCGGTGCGCGAGGTGGGGCGCGCCGTCGCGGAGGCCTGGACGACGGGGTCGCCCTCGGGGTTGCGGTCGACGAGGAAGCCGGTCAGGAGCAGGACCACCACGAGCACCGCGCTCTCGGCGACGACCGAGCGGACGACGAGGCCGGCGCCCGCACGCCGGTCCTTGCGGTGGGCGGCCGCCTGCAGGCGCGGCAGCAGCCGGAAGCGGTTGAACGCGGCGATCGCGATGACGACGAGGGCCGCACCAATCTTGACGAGCAGCAGCTTGCCGTAGGTGGTGTCGACGAGGCCGCTCCACGAGCCGAGGACGCGCCACGCGAGCAGCGACCCGGTGACCACGAGGACCGCCAGGATCCCGGCCGCCACCCCGGAGAAGCGGGCCAGCACCTCACCCGCCATCGTCCCGCGGCCCGACAGGTCGGCGAGCACGAGGCCGAGCCCGACGAGACCGCCGAGCCAGACGCTGCCGGCGAGCAGGTGCACGAGGTCGGCGGCGACGGCCAGGACCTCGGGCGTCGCCGCGCGGGTGTGACCGGTCAGCGCGGGGGCGGTCGTCGCGACGACCGCTGCGGCCAAGGCCACCCAGCCCCGCCGTCGTCCCGGCGCGCCGGACCCGAGCAGCACCAGGGCCACGACGAGCCCGACCGCGACCGCCGCGGCGACGACGTACTCGGTCGCGGCGAGGGCGGACCAGGTCACTCCCCCGCCCACCTGGTAAGACGCCGTGACGGGCAGGGCGAGCAGCCAGCCGACCAGTGCGACGCCGCCGCCCAGACGGGCGCCGAGCACCACGCGGCGGCGCGACGTGTCGGCGGCCCGGTCGGACGGCAGGAACAGCACGGCGAACCACAGGAGACCGGCTCCGAGGAACAGTCCGACGTAGCCGACGAAGCGGACCAGGCTGAGGGTGCGCGGCACCGCGGTCGAGGCGGCGTCGTCGCGTGGGGGCTCCTCGACGGTCGGGCTGGGTGCGCCGACCGAGAAGATCAGCGACCCGCTGACGGGGTGGCCGTCCTTGGAGACGATCCGGTAGGTGACGATCAGCGTGCCGTCGCCGACCTCGCCCTCGAGGGCGATGGCGAGCTCGACCCCGTCGGCGGTCGCCGACGAGGCGACGAGCTCGCCGGCGGCGTCATAGACCTTGACCCCGTCGGGCACCGTGGCGACCGGCTCGCTGAACGTGAACCGGACCCGCTCGGGGGCGTCGGCGAGCACGGCGCCGGCGGCGGGGTCGGTCGACACCACCGAGGCGTGCGCGCTCGCCGGCGGGGCCAGCCCGAGCACGAGCGCCACCACGACGAGGACGAGGACGAGCACCGAGGTGCGCCGCGAGGGCGCACGCCGGTGCTCGTCGTGGTTCAGCGTCAGACCCTCTCGGCCGAGGAGTCGGCCAGGGCGGCCACGACCCCGGCCCGGCTGTCGTCGTCGCTGGCGAGCACGCCGCCGTTGGCGACGATGTCGGCGGTGATCTCGGTGAAGACCATCCGGACGTCCTGACGGCGAGCGCCGAGGATCTCCACCGCGCTCTCGGCCACGGCCGCCGCGAACGCGCGGCGCTGGTCGATCGTGCGGCCCTTGAGGAGCTCGACGGTGATGTTGGGCATGTGGTTCGTCCTTCTGTCGTGTGGTGCGGGGAGGGGAGGTCAGCGGGTGACGCGGACGGTGACCGTCTTGGTCGCCGTCCTCGCCAGGGTGCTGCCGAGGTAGGTCACGGTCACCTTGAGGGAGCCGACCTTGGCGGCCCTCGGCAGCTGGAGGGCCACCGCACCGTTGCGGACGGTACCGGTGAGCGTGACCCCACCGACCTTGACCGAGACCCGACCGGTGACGGGCACGCCACCGGGTGCGGTGAGCTGCACCCGGACCGTGGGCCGCTGACCCTTGCGCACCTGCTTGGGTGCGGTGACCTTGAGGGTCGGTGCTGCCTTGGCAACGGTGACCGGGACGGTCGTCGTCGAGGCCGCGTGGTCGTCGTCGCCGGCGTAGCGCAGCGTGAGCACCTGGGCACCCGGCGGGACCGAGCCCACCGGCAGGACGATGCGCGACTGGCCGTCGGTCAGCGTGCCTCCGGCGATGGTGCGGGTGCCGAGGAGCACGGTGACCTCACCGGTGGCGGTGGCCGGGGCCATCGCCGTGGAGAGGACGCCGCGCTGACCGTAGGTGAACGGCGCGATCGCTGCCGCGACCGCCGTCGCCGCCGGCGGCACCGCGTCGACCGCGATGGTCACCGTGGTGAGGCCGGAGTCGACGGTGCCGTCGTTGACCTTGTAGAGGAACATGTCGTAGCCGCTGAAGCCGCGGTCAGGGGTGTAGATGAACGACCCGTTCCCGCTCAGCACCACCTGTCCGTGGGCCGGCTGGTTGGCGGCGACGGCGGTGAGCACGTCCCCGTCGGGGTCGGCGTCGTTGCCGAGCACACCGGGGGCGGCGACCGTCAGCGGCACGTCCTGCTGCGTCAGGAAGACGTCGGCGACAGCCGTCGGGGCCTGGTTGGGTGACGGTTGCCCGGCTTCCTCGACCGTGATGCTCACCGTGGCCGGGGCGGAGTCGACCGTCCCGTCGTCGGCGGCGTAGGTAAAGCTGTCGACTCCGACGAACCCGGCGTCGGGGGTGTAGGTGAACGCCCCGTCGGCACCGAGGGTCACGTCGCCGTGGGCCGGCTGGGTCACAGCCGCAGCCGTCAGGTCGTCGCCGTCGGCGTCGGTGTCGTTGGTGAGGACACCCGGGGCCGCGACCGTGAGGGCCACGTCCTCGTCGGTGACGAAGGTGTCGGAGACCGCGACCGGCGTGGCGTTGGTCGGACCCGTGACCTCGGCGACGGTGATGGTGACCGTCGTCGCGGCGGAGTCGACGGTGCCGTCGTTGGCCTTGTAGGTGAACGTGTCGGTGCCGGAGTAGCCCGCGGTCGGGGTGTAGGTGAACGCCCCGGTCGGGGCCAGGGTCACGACGCCGTGGGCGGGCTGGGTGAGCCCGGTCGCGGTCAGCGTGTCGGCGTCGGCGTCGGTGTCGTTGGTCAGCACGCCCGGGGCGACGACCGTGAGGGCCTCGTCCTGGTCGGTGCTGTAGGCGTCGGCCACGCCGACCGGTGCGGCGTTGGTGACCGGCGGGCCGGCGTAGAGCTCGTCGACCTGGTCACCGGTCAGCTCGTAGCCGTACATCCGGAAGTCGTCGACCATGCCGTCGAACCGCGGGTCGGGCCAGCTGGTGCCGCCGAGGAAGTTGGCGGTGGTGTTGCCACCGACCCCGACGTCGCCGATGCCCAGCGTGAAGTCGGCACGGGTGCCGACCAGCTCGCCGTCGAAGTAGAGACGGCCGGTGCTGCCGCTCATGGTGAAGACGACGTGCGTCCACTCGTTGAGGGGCAGGTCGTTGCCCGCACCGAGGGTCAGTCGCTCCTGCGCCGCGTTGCCGGGCGCCTTGAACGTGGCCGCGAAGCCGGTGGCGCCGGCAGCCTGGGTGGAGGACTGCAGCAGGAAGAACGTGTCCGTGCTGCTGCCGATCTGGAGGAGCGGCACCCAGTTGGGCAGCGCGTCCGGACGGGCCCAGACCGAGACCGAGAACTCCTCGTCCATGCCGGCCTCGATGTTGTCGGGCAGGCGGACCTGGTTGTTGGTCGTCGAAGCGCCGCCGGGCAGGTTGATCCCGGGCCCGAACTTGCCCGTGGGGGTGAAGGTGGTCGCGCCCTGGAGCGTGGCCGCCCCGACCGAGGTGTCGGAGCCGGTGTTGGCCGCCGTCGTCCCGGTGCCCTCGTCGAAGGCGTAGCGGATCGGTACGCCGCTGCCCGGCGGCGGACGCGAGACCGTGTGGGTCACCGTGGCCGTCGAGCTGCGGAAGCCGGCGGCGGCGAGGTAGCGGATCTCGATCTGGTGCGGGCCCGGGGGCAGGGTCAGCGCCGGGAAGGAGACGTTGCCGGCGACCAGGGCGACGGGCTCACCGACGCGGGCCGCGTCGACCCAGAGCTCGGCGGTGCCCGTGGCGGGCTGGATGGCCTCGTCGCGGACCGTGCCCGAGACCGTGAGCGGCTCGGCGAACGGGGACGGCGACGCCGGGGAGACCGTGACGGTCGTGGTCGTGCGCTTGGCCGTGCCGTCGGCGTAGAGCGCCGCGACGTCGGCGGCGGTCAGCGACGAGGTGTAGAGGCGCACGTCGTCCATCAGGCCGTCGTAGGCGGGGTCGGGGTAGCCGTTGCGACCCAGCCAGTTGTTGGCCGTCGGGCCGAGGTCGGCCATGGTGATCGTCAGGTTGTTGCGGCTCGCGATCTGGACGCCGTCAAGGTAGAGCGTCCCGGTCGCGCCGGAGCGGGTGAAGACCACGTGGTTCCACTGGTTGGCGGTCACGTCCTTGACCGGCGTCGCAAAGACGCGCTCCTGGACGTTGCTGCCCTTCTTCTTGAAGGTCGCCGCCACGCCGGTGGCGCCGGCCGCCTGCGTCTGCATCTGGATCTGAAAGAAGCTGCCGGCGTCGCCGAGGCCGTCGCCGAGGTGGAACATGCCGATCCAGTTGCCCTTGGTGTCGGGGCGGACCCAGAACGACGTGGTGAAGTCGGTCGCGGTCTGGAGCAGGTTGTCGGGCAGGTCGACGGCACTGGCGTTGGAGCCGCCGGGCAGGTTGACCGACGTGCCGAAGATGCCGTTGTCGGACCAGCCGGTGGTGCCGGTCAGGACCGCCGGGCCGACGGAGGAGTCGGTGCCGGTGTTGGCGGCCGTCGTGCCGGTGCCCTCGTCGAGCTCGTAGTGGATCGGCACGTCGGACAGGCCCGGGTCGACGGCGGTGATGACGAGGTCGTCGATCATCACGCCGGGGGCGCCGCCGGGCGCGGAGAGGGTGAGCGTCTCGGACCGGGCCGACGCGGTGAACGTGTCGACGTAGGTCTTGAACGTGGTGAGCCGCCCGTTGCCGTTCTGGGACGGGTTGGCCGTCGTGGCGGTGAGGGTGGCGTCGAGGCTGCCGACCTTGACGGCAGCCTTGCCGTCGACGGTGCCGGCGGAGCGGCTGTCACGGGCGTACTTGAGCGAGATCCGGTAGGAGCGACCCGGGTCGAGACCGGTGATGCTGCGCTCCAGGCTGCCGGAGGCGCCCAGGCCGAGGTGGTAGCCGACCTGGCCGAGCCCGCCCTGGCTGGCGCCGGTGCTGCGGACCAGCTGGACCGGGTTCTTGACGGTCCAGGGGGCCATCCGGCCGCCGCCGGCGGCGACGTCGACGAGAGCAGCGGGGTTGCCGCCGCGCCAGTCGGCCGGGATGCGGGGGTACTCGAACTGGTCCACGAGCTTGGGCGCGTGGTCGTCGGTCTTCACCGCGGGGTCGATGTCGAGGATCTTGGCGGCCGACGGGGTGCCGTCGGCGTTCCAGACGAACAGCATGTAGGCGCCCGGAGGGGCGTAGGTGCCGTCGGTGGGGGCCTTGATCGTCAGGTTGTTGCCCGACTGGGTGAAGTCGAGCTGCTGGAAGTTCTGGTCGTTGTTGAAGCCGTGGGTCACCGAGCCGTTGCGGACGAGGGTGACCTTGGCGACCGGACCGGAGGCCTGGATGCCGAAGGTGCCGTTGTAGCCGATCTTCTTGGGCGCCGAGGTGATCTCGGGCCGGGCGGCGGCCTGGTTGCCGTCGTAGAGGTAGGACGGGGAGTAGTACTCGACGTCGGTGTAGTTGCGCGGGCCGGGGGCACCGCCACCGCCGACCATGACACGACCGTCGGGCAGCAGCAGGGCGGTCGAGTGGTAGAGCCGCGCGTGCTCGTAGGGCGCCTCGACGGTGCGCCACTGGCCGCTGTCGGGGTTCCAGATCTCGGCCGTGGTGACGTAGCCGCCGTTGCCGTTGTTGTCACGGCTGCCGCCGGTCACGAGGACCTCGCCGTTGGGGAGGACGGTCGCGGTCGGCCAGTGCCGGGCGAACTTCATCGGCGCGATCGGCGTGACGACGGGGTTGGCCGTGCCGCCGGTGATGTCGACGGTGAAGCCGGCCTTGGCACCGGCGGGGCCGCCGCCGTTGGCCCACCAGCCGCCACCGACCTGGAGGATCTTGCCGGGGGCGTACATCGCGGCGGTCGACGTGGCGCCGACCGGGTTGCCGAGCGCGCCCTGGTTGGACACGTTGGTCGGCAGGGTGCCGCGCAGGGTCAGCGCGCCCTCACCGGCGTTGCCGGCCGGGTCGAGCTCGTACATCTGCGTGCCGGTGATGTTGAAGAGGGTGCCGCTGCCCGGGGTGACGAAGGCGCGGGGGTACCACCAGCGATTCTCGTCGGCGCCGGGGTGGTCGGCACCGCCGTCGCCGTAGGCCGCCGAGCTGGTGGCGCCGTTGAGCAGCCGCCAGCCGGAGCCGGCGTCGGGGGTGAAGATCTCGGGGGTGAGCACGCCGGGGCCACCGGGGCCGCCGCGGCTGCTGCCGCCCTGGACGACGATGTCGCCGTTGGGCATGGTCGTGCCGGTGGGGTACCACCGCGGGAAGTTCATCGGGGCCTCGTTCTGCAGGCCCTTGTTCTTGGAGTAGCTGGTGACGCCGATGGCGGCGTCGTTGGGGGCGTTCTCGCCCAGGCCGTCGTCACCGCCGACGGTCATCACCGTGCGGCGACGGGGGTTCTGCACCTGCATCGAGCAGAACATGTCGGTGTAGGTGTTGTTGGGGTGCCGGCCCTGGTTGACGTTGGCGAGGGTGCGCGGGGTCGCGGGGTCCCACACGTCGAACTCGAACTGGCCGCCCTGCGAGACGCAGCCGTTGCCGGTCCAGTCGTAGGGGGTGGTGTCGTTGCAGGTGGTGGGGGTGCTGCCGAAGGTCTGGACCATGCCGTCAGCGGTGAGCGAGGCGTTGATCGCGACGAGGGGCCACGGCGTCACGCCGCTCCAGCCGCCGGCGACGTCCTTGGCCGGCGGCGAGCAGTCGGCCGCGAGGAGGCCCGCGGAGTAGGCGAGGCCGAGGCGCAGCTGGGTGCGGATGTTGGGCTCGGAGAACGCGGTGCCCTCGTGGCCCATGCCGGAGTACCAGGAGCGGCCGGCGTCGATCGTCTGGCACCAGGTGACTGGGTGCGAGGTGCCGTTGCGGCCGCCGCTGGCGTCGGTGACGTAGGACGACTCGTCGGCCTCGAGCAGCGTGTGGACGTTGGGGGCCGGGTTGACCACCCAGTCGTACCACTCGTCGCTGCGCGTGAACTCGGCCGGGATGCCCTGCGTCAGCGGGCTCGCGGTGTCCTTGACGAACACCCGGCCCGGCCGGACGGCGGGGTTCTCGGGGTGGCCCTCGGAGACGGCGCCCACGAGGCGGTTGTAGAACGGGTTGACGTCGTGCTCGCTCTGCCCGACCGACCAGCCGGTGTAGTGCATGCCCATGAAGCCGCCGCCGCCGCGGATGTAGGCCTCGAGCGCGGTGCGCTGCTCCTCGTTGAAGAGCACGCCGCCCGTCTGCGCGAAGGCCAGCGTGTCCTTGGTGGCGAGGTTGGCCGGGGTGAACACGGCCGGGTCGTCGGTCTCCTGGATCTCGACGGGCTGGGCGTACTGCGTGCCCAACTCGGCGGCGAGGTCGCGGATGGCCTGACGGGCCTGGACGTTGGAGGCGTGGAAGTTGGGCTTGTAGAAGAGCAGGACCCGGAGGATCCCGTCGTCGGCGGGGGCCGCCGAGGCCGGCGTGGCGGTCACGGTGGCGAGCACCGGGAGCGCCACGACCAGGCCGACGACCAGGGCGAGGAGGTGCGTGGCCGAGCGCCGGAAGCGCTTGGCGACACGCACGCGGACAGACCTGCGAAGCACGTTCATGAACATCCCTTGGGTTGGGCTCGGGTCGACTCGGGGGCCGGCGGAGACCGCCGGGGCACTCCCCTCGCTCCGACGAACGTATGGCGAGCGTCACATCAGAGTCAAGAACTTCGTCCGAGTTTGTGAACTGATCGATGAATTGGTTCACATCAGTGAACTGGCTCGGGCATGGCAGCGCCCGGCCGGTGAGAGTGCCTCTCACCGGCCGGGCGGTCTTGGGGGGTCAGCGACGCACGCGCGCGCTTCCGCCGCCGGCGAGCGCGAGGACCTCGGCCCGTGAGGCCATCGAGGTGTCGCCGGGGGTCGTCATCGCCAGGGCGCCGTGGGCGGCGCCGTAGTCGAGACAGGTCTGGAGCTCCTCGCCCTCGAGCAGGCCGTAGACGAGGCCCGAGGCGAACCCGTCGCCACCGCCGACCCGGTCGTAGACCGCGAGGTGGTCGCGCGCGGTCGACTGGAGGACCCCGGTCTCGGGGGACCAGGCGATGGCCTGCCAGTCGTTGTCGCTGGCACTGTGGACGCCCCGCAGCGTGGTCGCGACGACCTTGAACCATGGCATCTTCTCGGCGACCGTGCCGACCATCGCGGCGAAGCTGTCCATGGGCAGCTCGCGCAGGTGCTCGTCGACGTGCTCGACGTCGAAGCCGAGCGAGGCGGTGAAGTCCTCCTCGTTGCCGATCATCACGTCGACGTGGCTCGCGAGGCGCGTGTTGACGTCGCGGGCGAACTCCTGGCCACCGATCCCGGCCCAGAGGCTGGGCCGGTAGTTGAGGTCGAACGACACGACGGTGCCGTGCTTCTGCGCGGCCGCCATGGCCTCCTCGGCGACGGCGGCGGCGTTCTCGGACAGTGCGGCGTAGATGCCGCCCGTGTGCAGCCAGCGCACCCCGCGGCGGCCGAACAGGTCGTCCCAGTCGACGGTGCCCGGCGCGAGCTGGCTGATGGCCGTGTGGGCACGGTCGGAGACCCCGACCGCCCCGCGCACGCCGAAGCCGCGCTCGGTGAAGTTGAGCCCGTTGCGGACCGAGCGGCCGATGCCGTCGTAGGACGCCCAGCGGATCATCGACGTGTCGACACCGCCCTGCATGATGAGGTTCTCGACCAGCCGGCCGATCTCGTTGTCGGCCAGGGCGGTGACGACGCCGGCCCGCAGCCCGAAGACCTTGCGCATGCCGCGGGCGACGTTGTACTCGCCGCCGCCCTCCCACGCCTCGAACCGGCGCGCGGTGCGGATCCGGCCCTCGCCGGGGTCGAGGCGGAGCATCACCTCGCCGAGGGCGACGATGTCGAGCTCGCACTCCTCGACGGGACGGGTCTCGATCATGCGGGTGCTCCTTGCAGGACGGGGCTGTCGGTGGAGGTGGCGGCGACCGTCGCGGCGCACCGCGCGGTCACCTCGTCCCACTGCCCGGAGGCGAGCAGGTCGGGCGCGACCATCCAGCTGCCGCCGACGGCGGCGACGGCCTGGTGGGCGAGGTAGGTCGGGGCCGTGTCGGCGGTGATGCCGCCGGTCGGGATGAAGCGGACCTGCGGGAACGCCGCGGCCAGGGCCTTGACGCTCGCGAGGCCACCGTTGGCCTCGGCCGGGAAGAACTTCACGGTGTCGAGGCCGAGGTCGAGCGCGGTGATGATCTCGGTCGCCGAGCTGACGCCGGGGAACACCGGCAGCCCGAGCTCCTGGCACCGGCGTACGACGGCCGCGCTGAGACCCGGGGAGACCACGAAGCGCGCTCCCGCGTCGTGCGCGAGGTCGACCTGGGCCGCGGTGATCACGGTGCCGGCCCCCACGAGCAGGTCACGGTTGGTGGCGAGCCGGCGCAGGACGGCCACGGCCTCGGGCGAGCGGAAGGTGGCCTCGGCCACCGGCAGCCCGCCGGCGACCAGCGCCGCCCCGAGGTCGTCGGCACGACCGGGGTCGTCGAGGACGACCACCGGGATCACCCGGTGGCCCATGACGCCGGACATCAGCGGAGCTCGGCGATGACGGTCTTGAGCTCGGTGTAGTCGTCGAGGCCGAACGAGCCGAGCTCGCGACCCCAGCCGGACTGCTTGAAGCCACCGCGCGGGAGGGTGACGTCGTCGGCGTGCCAGGTGTTGAGCCAGACCGTGCCGGCGCGGAGCTTGGAGCCCACGCGGTGGGCGGTGCCCAGGTCGCGCGACCAGACGCCGGCGGCGAGGCCGTAGACGGTGTTGTTGGCGGCCGCGACGACCTCGTCCTCGGTGTCGAACGGGATGGCCGTGACGACCGGGCCGAAGATCTCGTCGGTCTGGATCGCCATCTCCTCCGTCACGTCGGTGATGACGGTCGGGGCGAAGAAGTAGCCCTGGTCGGCCGCGGGCTCGGCGCTGCCGGCGGCCAGCGTCGCGCCGTCGGCGACGGCGCCGCGGACGTAGCCGATGACCTTCTCGTGCTGCTCCTGCGAGACGAGCGGGCCCATGGTGGTGGTGGAGTCGAAGCCGTTGCCGACGGTGATCTTGCGGGCAGCGGCCGCGACGCCCTCGACGACCTGGTCGAAGACCGAGCGCTGGACGTAGAGGCGCGAGCCGTTGACGCAGCACTGGCCCTCGTTGAAGAAGGCGGCCAGGGCGGCACCGGCGATCGCGGCGTCGAGGTCGGCGTCGGCGAAGATGATGTTGGGGGCCTTGCCGCCGAGCTCGAGCGAGACCTTCTTGAGGTTCTTGGACGCGCCGGCCGCGATCTTCTTGCCGACCTCGGTGCTGCCGGTGAAGGCGACCTTGTCGACGCCGGCGTGGTCGACGAGCGCGGCACCCGCGTCGCCGAAGCCCGGCAGGATGTTGACGACGCCCGCGGGCAGGCCCGCGTCGAGCAGCAGCTGGCCCAGGCGCAGCGCGGTGAGCGGGGTCTGCTCGGCCGGCTTGAGGATCACGGTGTTGCCGGCGGTGATCGCCGGGACGATCTTGAAGGCGGCCATCGTCAGCGGGAAGTTCCACGGCACGATGCCGGCAACGACGCCGATCGCCTCGCGGCGGGTGTAGGCGTGGAACTCGCGGCCGGGCACCGACATCGGGATGGTGGTGCCCTCCATCTTGGTGGCCCAGCCGGCGAAGTAGCGGAACAGCTCGGCGGCGACGCCGACGTCGCCCCGGGCCGACTCGAGGCTCTTGCCGTTGTCGAGCGACTCGAGCTGGGCGAACTCCTCGGACTGCTCGTCGATGAGGTCGCCGATGCGCCACAGCAGGTGGGAGCGCTCGCGCGGGGTGAACTGCGACCAGGGCGACGGCGACTCGAAGGCCAGGCGGGCGGCCTGGACGGCGCGATCGGCGTCGACCGCAGAACCCTGGGCGACCTGGACCAGCACCTCCTCGGTGGCGGGGTCGACGGTGTCGAACAGCCCGCCGTCGGCAGCGTCGACCCACTCGCCGCCGATGAGCAGCTGCTTGGGCGAGGAGAGGAAGTCGCGGACGGCGGGGAGGAGCTCGGCGCGGTGGGTGGTGGAGCCGACAGTGGTGGTCATGGTGCCTTCCTTGGCGGGGTGTTCGTCAGGAGTCGTGCTGAGGGGGTGGGGTGGGGCCGGTCGGGAGCAGCTACTTGATGACCAGCACCTTCGAGCGGTCGAGCGTCAGCGCCACGGCGACGACGATGATCGCGCCGTAGAGGATCTGCTCGTAGGCCGACGGGACGCCGACGATGGGCAGGCCGACCCGGAGCAGGGTGATGACGAGGGCGCCCACGAGCGAGCGCCACAGCGAGCCGTGGCCCCCGGTGATCGCGGTGCCACCGACCACGATGGCCGCGACGGCGGGCAGCAGCAGGTTGTCGGCCATCGTGGGGCTGCCGCTGAAGTTGCGCGACACGAGCATGACGGCGGCCAGGCCGGCGCAGGCGCCGGAGACGGTGAACGCGCCGATCTTGACCAGGTCGACCGGCGTGCCGGCCAGCCGGGCCGCCGACTCGGAGTAGCCGGTGGCGTGGACGTAGCTCTGCAGCGGCGTGAGCTTGAGGACCAGCGCGACCACGGCCACGACGATCACGGCGACGGCGAACGCCATCGGCACGTAGCCGCCGACGTAGGTCGTCAGCCAGCTGGTGGCCTCGCGGTCGACGACCCGGATCGGCCCGGCGTCGGAGACGACGAGCGCGACGGCGGAGAAGATGCTCATCCCGCCCAGCGTCACGATGAACGACGGGATGCGCAGGACGACGTGGACGATGCCCTGCAGGGCGCCGACCAGGCCGGCGCCGATGATGACCGCCAGCGTGGTGAGGGCGCCGAGGTCGGGCAGCCACATCGCGAAGAAGACGGTCGACAGCGAGCAGAGGGCGGCGATCGACAGGTCGATGCCGCCACAGAGGACCACGAGCGTCGCGCCCGCCGCCAGCACCACCAGCGGGGCCGACGTACGCACCGCGGCGGTGAGGCTCTTCTGCGTGAGGAAGCTCGAGTCGGCCAGCGTCAGGGCGGCGAGCAGCGCGACGAGGGCGATGACCGGCATGAACGACGTGAGCCGCTGGGCCGGGGTGGGGCCGCGCCGGATGGCGGCCTCCGAGGCGGGCTTGGTGATGACGGGGGTGCTCATGAGGTCAGACCATTTCCTTGACGAGGTCGAGCGGGGTCGGCTTGCTGCCGGAGGGGCACGCGACCTCCTGGGTGGCGCGCCCGTCGCTCATCACGACGATCCGGTCGGACATGCCGATCGCCTCCTCGAGGCTGTCGGCGAGGAGCACCGTGGCGACGCCGCTGTTGGCGAGCTCGCGCATCAGGCTGTAGACCTCCGAGCGCGCCCCGATGTCGAGGCCGCGGGTCGGGTGGTCGAGCAGCAGCAGCCGGATGTCGCCGGCCACGAGCCACCGGGCCAGGACGACCTTCTGCTGGTTGCCGCCAGAGAGCCGCTGGATCGCGGTGCCCCGGTGGGGGGTGCGGATCGAGAGTCGCTCGATCCAGCTGTCGACCAGCGTGGCCTGCTTCTTGGGCACGACGAGCGGGCCGGAGCAGCGCGACTTCTGCTTGGTGAGGGTCATGTTCTCGGCCACCGACATCGGGCCGACCATGCCCTCGATCTTGCGCTCGGCGGGCACGTAGCCGACGCCGGCGGCGCAGGCGGCGCGGGTGCCGGACAGGTCGAGCTTCTTGCCGTCGAGGGTGACCTCACCGGCGGTGATCGGCTCGGCGCCGAACAGGGCGCGGCAGACGTCCTCGCGGCCGGAGCCGTGGACGCCGACGATGCCGACGATCTCACCCGCGTGGACGTCGAGGTCGACGTCGCGGAACGTCTTGCCGGTGAGGCCGCGCACGGTGAGCATGGGGGCCAGCGGCTCCTCGGAGCGCACGGCCTCGGTGTCGTGGTAGTGGTCGTCGGAGCCGGTGGAGCCGATCATCATGCGGTGCAGGTCGGCCGGGGCGGCACCGGCGGTGGCGACCTCGCCGACGGACTGGCCGCCGCGGAGCACGGTCACTCGGTCGCACACGTCGAGCACCTCGTCGAGGCGGTGCGACACGAAGACGACCGAGGCGAACTCGCGCAGCCGGCGTACCTGCTCGAAGAGGGTCTCGATCTCCTTGGACTCGAGCACCGAGGTGGGCTCGTCGAGGATGATCACCGGCGCGTGCTGGCTGCGCTGCTCGATCCGCAGCACCTTGGCGATCTCGACCATCTGCCGCTCGGCGAAGGTGAGCGTGTCGGTGCGGGCCAGCGGGTTGATGTCGGAGCCGATCTTGTCGAGCTGCTCCTGCGCGAGGCGACGCATGGTCTCCCAGCGGTAGATGCCGCCGCGGACCCCGCGGCCCTCGGACCCGAGCACGATGTTCTCCGCCGCGGTCAGGTTGGGGACCAGCGACTGCTCCTGGAACACCATCCCGATGCCCTTGCCGGCGGCGTCGACGACGCTGCGCAGCTTGACCTTCTCGCCGCGGACGTAGATGTCGCCCGCGTCGGGCTTGACCAGGCCGACGAGCGCCTTGAGGAGCGTGGACTTGCCGGCACCGTTCTCGCCGGCCAGGCCGAGCACCTCGTTCTGGCGGACCGTGAAGTCGACCCCGTCCAGGGCCTTGACCCCGGGGTAGTGCTTGACGAGGCCGCGCACCTCGAGGGCGAGGACCGGCGCCGTGGGCCGTGCCTCGGCCTCTTTCTGGAGGTCGATGCTCACTTGGTCACCTGGTTCCTTCGACGTTGAGGGAGGACGGCGGCGGCCACGGCGGCCACGACGATGAGGCCCTGCACGCCGCCCTGCCAGTAGGGGCTCACGCCCACCTGGACCAGGCCGTTGGTGAGCACCGTGACGAGCAGGACGCCCACGGCCGAGTGGAGGACACCACCGCGCCCGCCGGTCAGCAGGGTGCCACCGACGACGGCGGCGGTGATGGCGGCGAAGTCGTAGCCCTTGCCGGCCTGGACCAGGCCGGCGCTGAGCTGGCTGGTCACCATCACGCCGGCGAGGCCGTAGAACGCGGCGGCCAGGGTGAAGACCGCGACCTTGTAGGGCGCGACCTTGACTCCCGAGAGCGCCAGGACCTCCTCGGCCCCGCCGATCGCGAAGGCGTAGCGCCCGAGCCGCGAGTAGCGCTGGACCAGCCAGCCGACGAGCACGCAGCCGACGGCGATCCAGGTCAGCAGGGAGAACCCGAGGAAGCGGTCGACGGCCCAGCTGGCGAGCGTCTCGTCGGTGATGTTGGGCTGCACGCCGTTGAACAGCAGCGTCGCGAGGCCGAGGCCGACCGCCGACATGCCGAGCGTGGTCATGAACGACGGCACCTTGAGCAGCACCAGGGCCAGGCCGCTGACGCAGCCCAGCGCGGCGGCCACGAGGACCGCCACCAGGATCCCGATGAGACCCAGGTCGTTGTCGTTGCGGTTGTTGGCCACGAGCAGCGCGACCGCGATGGCGGACGTGCCCATGACCCCCGGTGCCGAGAGGTCGATCGACCCCATCATCAGCACGAAGGTGATGCCGACCGTGACGACCGCGAGGACCGCGGCCGTGTCCATGATGTTCTGGACGTTGGCGAAGGTGCGGAAGTCGCTGCTCAGGGCGGAGAAGACCAGGAAGATCACGACCAGGGCGACCGGCGGACCGGCGTCCCGGAACGACACCCCCCGCCGAGGCTGGGGGGGCGCCGCGACGACCTCGACGTCCTCGGCAGGGGATGTCAGGGTCACGAGATCGCGCCCTGCGAACGGCTGAAGACGTTGTCGCAGGCGAAGTCGGACTCGTCGGTCGCCGGGTCGATGAAGTCGGCGACGTTGTCGGCGTCGATCAGGAACTGCTCGGCGTACCAGGCACGGTCCTCGGTCGGGATGTCCTCGACGGCGAGCTCGCCGGTGGCGACGCAGTAGCCGATGGCCAGGCCGATGCCGCCCTGCCACGGGCCGTCGCTGGAGACGGTCGCGGTCATGGTGCCGTCCTGGATGGCGGTGAGGGCGTCGGGCACGGCGTCGATGCCGACGACGGCGACCTCACCCTCCTTGCCGGCGGCCTTGAGGGCCTCGAGCGCCCCGAGGGCCATGTCGTCGTTGGCCGTCCAGATGCCCTTGATGTCGTCGCCGTGCTTGGCGAGCAGGGTCTTGGTGACCTCGAGCGCCTCGGCGCGGGAGAAGTTGGCGGTCTGCTGGTCGAGCAGCTCCACGTCGGGGTTCTCGGCGAGCGAGGCCTCGAGACCGGCGAAGCGGTCCTTGGCGGCGGCGGTGTCGAGGATGCCCTGCAGGGCGATGATGCCGCCCGAGCCACCGATCTCCTCGACGAGGGCGTCGCCGATCTGCTTGCCCGACTCCTCGCCGTTGTAGGTGAGGTGGGTGACCCAGTGGTCGTAGTCGGCGACGTCGAGGTCGGCCGGCTTGTTCCACTGCGTGACGAGGTAGGCGCCCGCCTCCTGGGCCTGCTCGACGATCGGCGGGGTGTCGGAGTCGCCGTTGGGCAGGATGTTCATGACGAGGCACTCGGTGTCGCCGGCGAGGAGCTGGCTGATCTGCTCCTGCTGCTTGGTGGAGTCGGCGTCGTAGGTCAGGCGGTCCTGCTCGAGGTCGACCATCTCGGCGAAGGCGTCGCCGCCGTCGAGCCAGGAGGCCTCGTAGGGGTTGGACTCGTTGCGGACCTGGCCGACGAGCTTGACGTCGCCCGGGGCGCAGGCGGCAGCGGCGTCGCCGTCCCCGCCGTCGTTGCCGCCGCCGGCGGCTTCCTCGCTGCAGCCCGCCAGGGCGACCGCAGCCAGCGACAGGCTGGCCAGGACAACAGCGGGACGTGATGTGAACTTCATCGTTCGATCCTCTTTTTCTTGATGCCGGGAGGCGGTGTGGTCCGAGATGGGGTCCGAGAAGTTGGTGGAGCTGTCGTGCGCGGTGGTGCTAGCGGGCCATCCAGCCCCCGTCGACGACCAGGACGTGGCCGTTGACGTAGTCGGCGGCGGAGGAGCTCAGGAAGACGGCCGCTCCGGCCACGTCCTCCGGGGTGCCCCAGCGCCCCGCGGGGATCCGGTCGAGGATCGCCTTGGATCGCTCGGGGTCCTCGCGCAGTGCGGTGGTGTTGTCGGTGGCCATGTAGCCGGGGGCGATGGCGTTGACCTGCACGCCGGCGCCGCCCCACTCGTTGGCCAGCGCCTTGGTGATGCCGGCGACGCCGTGCTTGCTGGCGGCGTAGGAGATGACCCGGATGCCGCCCTGGAAGGCGAGCAGGCTCGCGATGCTGACGATCTTGCCGCTGCCCCGCTCGACCATCGGGCGGCCGAGCGCCTGGGTGAGGAAGAAGAGGCCGGACATGTTGATGTCGACGACCCGGTTCCACGACTCGGGGGTCAGGTCGACGGTGTCCTCGCGCTCGATGATGCCGGCGTTGCTGACCAGGATGTCGACCTGGCGGCTGCCGGAGATCTCGGCGCCGACGCGGGCGACCGCGTCGTGGTCGGACATGTCGAGGTCGACCACCTGGGCGTCGCGGCCGAGGTCGACGATCATCTTGGCGCTCTCGTCCTGGCTGCCGGGCAGTCCGACGAGGATGAGGTCGGCGCCGGCCTGGGCCAGCCCGAGCGCGACACCCTGGCCGAGGCCGCGGCCCGCGCCGGTGACGACGGCGGTGCGTCCGGCGAGGTCGAACGGCGAGGAGGCGCTCACAGGTCCTCCACCGCCACGGCCGACAGGTCGGTGTAGCAGTTGTTCTCGCCGCTCATCGCCCAGATGAAGGCGTAGGAGCCGGTGCCCGCGCCGCTGTGGATCGACCACGGCGGCGAGATGACGGCCTGGCGGTTGGCGACGACCAGGTGACGGGTCGCGCCGGGCTGGCCCATCAGGTGGAAGACCCGGTCGGTCTCGGCGAGGTCGACGTAGCAGTAGATCTCCGTACGACGGTCGTGCAGGTGGGGCGGGAACGTGTTCCACACCGAGCCGTCGGCGATGACCGTGACGCCGAACTGGAGGGCGGCGGTCTCGAGCTCCTGGCCCCAGGCGTAGCGGTAGAGGCTGCGCTCGTTGGCCGACTGACCCGAGCCGAGCTGCACCGGCTCGACGTCCTTGTGGGTCAGGGCCGTCGCGGGGTAGGTCGCGTGGGCCGGGCCCGACACGAAGTAGAAGGCGGCGTCGGGTCCGGCGAAGACGACCTCGCTGCCGCGGCCGACGTAGAGGCCGTCGAGGTGCTCGAGCTCGAACTTCTCGCCGTCGACCAGCACGTGGCCGGCCTGGCCGACGTTGATGACGCCGAGCTCGCGGCGCTCGAGGTGGCTGGCGCCGCCGAGGACGTCCTCCCAGGCGGGCAGGCTCAGCTGCTCGTCACCGGGCACCGCGCCGCCGACGACGAGCCGGTCGTCGTGGGTGTAGACCCCGTGCACCTCGCCCGTCTCGAAGAGGTCCGGCACGAGGAAGTTGTCGCGCAGGTCCGCGGCGTGGGCGGTCTCCACGCTCGACGGGGAGGTCGAATATCGAACCTGAATCATGGTGGGGGCCGCTCCTCGGTCTTGTGAACTACGTTCGTCTATGTGAACCAGGAACGTACACGTGACCGGGGTCACGGTCAAGAACCTGAAACTAGTCCATATATGTGAAACGCAGGTAGGATGGCCGCTGAACGATGGAACTCGTGGTCCATCTATCCGACCAAGGGAGTTCCCGCATGCAGGACCAGACGAGCGCCAACGGCTCAGCCAACGGCGCCAACGCGACGGCGGTCGCCGCCGGTCCGGTGAAGTCCGCGGCGCGCGCGCTGGACCTCCTCGACGAGATCGCGGCCCACGGTCCCGGCACCCAGCTGCAGCTCTCGCAGCGCCTCAGCATCCCCAAGAGCAGCCTCCACGCGCTGCTCCGCACGATGCTCGACCGGGGCTGGCTGCAGACCGACCCGACCGGCAGCGTCTACATGCTGGGCATCCACTCCCTCGTGGTCAGCTCGGCCTACCTCGACGGCGACCCGATCCTGTCGCGTGCCACGCCCGTGATGGAGGAGGTCGCCGCCGCGACCGAGGAGACCGTGCACCTCGGCCGCCTCGACGGCGACCACGTGATCTACACGGCCAAGCGCGAGTCGGTCCACCCGCTGCGCATGCACTCCGCGGTCGGCCGCCGCCTCCCGGCGTACGCCACCTCGCTGGGGCGCGCCATCCTCGCCAAGCAGCCCGCCGACGTGCGCTGCGACCTGGTCCCCGACGAGATCGCCGCGATGACCCCGCACACCACCACCGACAAGGCGGCCGTGCTCGAGATCATCGACCGCGCCGAGCTCATGGGCTACGCCGTCGAGAGCGAGGAGTCGTGCATGGGCGTGCGGTGCTTCGGCGTCGCGCTGCCGTTCACCCACGACGCCGTCGACGCCCTCAGCGTCGCGGTGCCGATCAGCCGGCTCCAGGGCGGCCGCGAGGACTTCATCATCGAGACCCTGCTCAGCGTCAGCGCCCGGCTCGCGCCGATCCGCGACAACAGCATGGTGCGGTGACCGGTCACGACCGGATCCCGGGTGCGCTCGCGCGCCTCGGTAGGTTCCTCCCATGACCGCCAGCCGCTCCGCCCGCGAGCGGAAGGCCGCCATCGAGGGCGGTCCCCTCGCCCGCGTCAAGATCGAGGTCGGCGCCGACAAGTCGTTCGTCTACAAGATCGCCTGCGCCGAGTGCACGGCCAAGGGCGACAAGGCGTGGTCGGCCTACCGCCCCGGGGGCGACAACGGCTACCTCGCCGCCATGGACCGCTGGACCTTCCACCTCCACGAGACCCACCGCCTCACCGACGCCCCCTGCCTCGCCTACCTCCCCGCCGCCCAGCAGCGGCTGCACGAGCGTCGCGAGCAGCAGTCCCGCCCCTGAGTTTTCTCCCCCGGCCCCACGGTGGCGGAATCCCCGGTCGGCCGGGGATTCCGACCGTTGTCAGGGGTTGCAACCCCTGACAAGGGTCAGATTCCCCGGCCAGCCGGGGAATCCGCCACCGCCGGGGCATGCCGCACCGCGACGCCAGGACCGCGCCCGGATAGCGTCGGCGGCGTGACCTCACTCCCCGACATCGACCAGGTCCGGAGCCTCCCGGCCCACTTCGAGATGACCGTTCCCGACGACTACATCGACGAGAACGGCCACATGAACATCACGAAGTACTTCGAGCTCGGCGCCTGGGCGCCGTGGCAGCGGATCAGCGAGCTCGGCGCGGGCGAGGACTACATCACCGAGCGCGCCCTGTCGTTCTTCACCGTCGAGCACCACATCCGCTACCTCGGCGAGCTGCGCCTGGGTGAGCCGCTGTCAGTGCGGCCGGCGCTGGTGGCACGCACCGGCAAGGCCCTGCACGCGATCGCGTTCGTCATCGACGAGAGCCGCGACAAGATCGCCTGCACGATGGAGGTCCTCTACGTGCACGTCTCGATGGAGACGCGGCGCTCGGTGGAGATCCCCGACGACGTCGCGGCCGGGCTCGACGGCGAGATCGCCGAGCGCACCTGGGCCCTCGGCGCCGCCACCGGGCTGACCCTGCGGCGATGACGGCCGACGACCTCGGCGTGGCCGTCGACCTCACGGCGCCCGTACGTCGCGTCGTGTCGCTCGTGCCGTCGCTGACCGAGGCCCTGGTCTCGGTCGAGCCCGGCGCGGTCGTGGGCGCCACCGACTGGTGCACCCACCCCGCCGACCTCGCCGTCGCCCGCGTCCGCGGCACCAAGAACCCCGACCTGGCCGCGATCCGAGCGCTGGCGCCCGACCTGGTGGTCGCCAACAAGGAGGAGAACCGCGAGCTCGACGTACGCCGGCTACGCGACTCCGGCGTGCCGGTGTGGGTCACCGACATCGAGACCGTGCCCGACTCCGTCGCGTCGATGGAGCGGCTGCTCGACGCCTGCGGCTGGTCCCGACCCGCCTGGCTGGCCGAGGCGCGCGCGCTGTGGTGCGGCCCGCTGCCGCCCGTGACGCGTACGGTCGTCGTACCGATCTGGCGGGACCCGTGGATGGTGGTCGGCGCGCGCACGTTCACCACCGACCTGCTGCGGCGGCTCGGCTGGGCCAACGCCTACGCCGAGCACACCGACCGCTACCCGGCCGTCGACCTCGCCGACCTCGACGCGGCCGGGGCCGACGTCGTGCTGCTGCCCGACGAGCCCTACGTGTTCACCGCCGACGACGGCCCCGAGGCCTTCACCCGCACGCCGACCGAGCTCGTGAGCGGGCGGCTCGTCACGTGGTACGGCCCGTCGCTGGTCGAGGCGGCGATGCTGGCATGAGCCACCCGCTGCTGCGTCCGGCGACGACCGCGGACGTCCAGGCCCTGCTGGGGTTCTGGCTCGAGGCCGGCGAGAACGACTCCCGCCCCGCCGACTCCGCCGACGCCGTGCGCCGTCAGCTCGAGCGCGACCCCGAGGCCCTGGTGGTCGCCGAGCTCGACGGCAGGATCGTCGGGTCCGTCATCGCGGGCTGGGACGGCTGGCGCGCCCACGTCTACCGCCTCGCCGTCCACCCCGACGCCCGCCGGCGCGGCCTCGGACGGCTGCTGCTCGAGCACGTCGAGGCACGGTTCACCGCCCTCGGCGCGACCCGGGTCGACGCGATGGTGCTCGAGGGCAACGCGCTCGGGCAGGCGATCTGGGCCGCCGCGGGCTACGCCCCGCAGGACGACTGGCGGCGGTGGGTCAAGCCGCTCCGGTGACCGGGTAGGTCGGGAGGCACACGACCCTGCCGCCCCGGCCGCTCAGGTCGCCATGAACAGGATCATCTCCCGCTCGTACTCCCGACCCGGGTGCTGGGCGGCGAGGTGGGACTGGGCCTTCTCGACGAGCTCGTCCTCGTCGACGCCTCGGATCTCCTCGCCACAGGGGCAGCGCAGCAGTGTCTTCATGTCGTCAGGCTAACCGGGTCGTCGGCCAGGTCGGACCGGTCGGGGCGGGCCTCGGCGAGCAGGGCGTCGCGGTCCTCGGGGCAGGCGAAGCCCGCCGCGACCATCGCGTCGGTCGCGGCCTCGTAGGCCGCGAGGTAGTCGGCGTGGGACGCGAAGGCCGGCGCCGCCAAGGGGGTCGTCGAGCCGAAGAGGCGGCAGGCCGAGGTCGAGTCCGGCCACGGTCGGCCGGACACGACGTCGGCCGGGGCGTCGACGGCGGGCGTGCGGACGCCGCCGCGCACCAGGCCGTGCTCGTCGCGGACGAAGTCGGTGCCGTCGGCGTCGACCTCGAGCCGGTCGGCGGCGGGCGGGGCGACGCCGTCGCGGACCCACTGGTCGAGCGCGCGCACGGCGGCGCGGACGACGACCCACTGCTGCCCACGGTTGACGGGTACGACGCAGCCCAGGAACGACTCGAACTCGCCGATCACGTAGCCGTCGGCGTGGGCCGCGCCGGCGACCTCCCAGAGCCGGAACCGGTCGGTGTCGGGCTGGCGCGCGGGGAGGAAGCCGATCCGGTCGAACAGGTCGCCCTCGGTCTGCACCACCAGCACCGGCACGCCGAGGTCGTCGCGGAACAGCACCGGCCCGCCACCCAGCATCTCGTCCATCCGCATCGCCGGGCCCTGCTCGTCGGCCAGCACCAGGGGCGCCGCGACGGCGGGTCGGCTGTGGACGAGGAAGCCGTCGAAGGTGCCGGTGCGCGGCTGCACCTCGTTGGCGTACGTCGTCAGCAGCGCGGCCGACTGGGACTCGCCGACCGCCAGCACGACGTCGGCGCCGACGAGGGCGCGGACGGCGAGCGCCGCGGCGGTGAAGAAGTCGTAGGAGTGGGTGTCACCCGGGTGGTCGATGGCGGCGTACCGCTCCGGGTCGCGGCCGCGGAGACCGCCGGTGGGCGCCGCGTCGATGGCGACGGCGGCGACGCCGCCCATGGCACCGACGTGCTGCGCCGACACCCCGGCCCACGCGTGCCCGGCCCGCAGGATCTCGTCGGCGGCGAACGTCCAGTCCGGTGCGGCGTCGCTGCCGCTGCTGACGTTGAGCCACTCGACCAGCAGGGTGCCACTCACGGAGCGGGACAGCCCAGGGAGCGGACGGCGTACGACGACACGGGTGGTGCCGCGCTCCGTGGTGAGCAGGTGCTCGGACTCCTCGTAGCCGACGGCCCCGAGATCCGGCTCGGGTCGGGCTGAGAGCAGTCCGTGGTCACCGGCGGGCAGCTGCGTGAGCGTCACGCCGCCGACCCCAGGACCACAGCCGCCGGCCGACCGGCTAGTCGCCCGGCCACTCGCCCGTCCACCGCTGGAACGCCCGCGCGGAGCCGCGCTGGAACAGCGCCTTGACCACCGCGAAGATCGCCCCCTGGGCGACGGCGGTGATGAGCACCTCCTTGAGGGAGTACTCCGACTCGAGCGGCTTGGGCGGGTCGTCGCTGTCGACCGGGACCAACTTGGTGAAGATCGCCTGGAAGACCTGGCGGGCGATCAGCGCCGACACGATGCTGCCGACGATCCCCCACGGCTTGTAGAGGATCTTGGCGGACTTGCTGGTCCGGTCCTCGACCTTGGCCCTGTTCTGCGTCACGAGCGCACCTTCTTGACGATCCTGACGATGATGAGGACGGCGACGAGGCCGCCGATGGCGGCGCCCGCGTAGGTGGCGCCGGTCTTGGCCTGCTGCTTGCGCTCCTCGAGGCGCTGGCCGAGCTGGTCGACGGTGTCGGCCAGGTCGGCGCGGGTCTTCTCGATGTCGGCCTGGATCTCCTCGGGCGTCTGCGACGCGGCCGCGGCCTCGTCCTCGGACTGGCTCGACGGGCTCGAGTCGCTCATGACTGGTTCCCCTTCAGGGTGTCGACGTCCTGCTTGATCCCGGCCACCGCCTTCTCGGGCGCCGGCGGGGTGGCCTCGCCGACCTGCTTCTTGCCGAGCAGCGCGAGGATGCCGACGATCACGAACACCACGACGGTGACGATGAGGGCGGCCAGCCAGGCGGGCAGCGCCTCGGCGAGGCCGAGCACGATCGTGGCCAGCAGCAGCCCGACGCCGTAGAGCGCGAGCACCCCGGCGACACCGAACTCTGCGACGCCCATGATCCCGTGCTTGACCTTCTGGGTGGTCTCGGCCTGCGCGAGCCGGATCTCGTCGCGCACGAGCTGCCGCGACTGGTCGGTGAGGCGGGTGAACAGCTCGGCGGTGCTGGGTTCGGCCCCGGACGGGCGGACTGGGTCGGCCATGCTCCTGACGCTATGAGCCGGGTCACCCCGGGGGTCCACCCCTTGTGGTGACGTCCCGTCACGCGCGCGTGGCTACGTTCGAAGCATGGCTACCAACGGCAAGCTCCGCTACACCACCCCCGGCATCGAGACCGCCGACGCCGAGCGCGTCGTCGCCCTCCTCCAGGACCGGCTCAACGCCACGACCGACCTGCACCTCACGCTCAAGCACGTGCACTGGAACGTCGTCGGCCCGCACTTCATCTCCGTGCACGAGATGATCGACCCGCAGGTCGACGCCGTGCGCGGTTTCTCCGACGCCATCGCCGAGCGCATCGCCACCCTGGGTGGCTCGCCGGTCGGTACGCCGGGCGCTCTCGTCGAGCAGCGCGCGTGGGACGAGTACTCGATCGGGCGGGCGACCACCCAGGAGCACCTCGGTGCCCTCGACCTCGTCTACCAGGGTGTCATCACCAGCTATCGCGAGGCGATCCAGGAGCTCGACGACCTCGACCTGGTGACCCAGGACATGCTCATCGGGCAGACCGACGCGCTCGAGCTGTTCCACTGGTTCATCCGCGCCCACCTCGAGGACAAGGGCGGCAACCTCAGCACCACCGGCGCCACCACCGAGGGCGAGGCCGCCGCCGCCGCGAGCAGCAGCGACCACCACGAGGCCACCACGGCCTGACCCCACCCGCTCACCCGGACAGCCCGTCGACGCGAGTCGACGGGCTGTCCTGCGTCTCAGGGCCTCGCGTCCTCAGGGCCGCCGCACGAGCGAGACCGGCTGCCCGTCCTTGGGGAACGGCAGCGACCGGTTGTCGAGCGGGGCGACGTACGTCGGGTCGACCCGCCACTCGTAGGTCCGCAGCAGGTGGTGCATCACCGCACTGACCTCCATGCCCGCGAAGGCCATCCCGAGGCACTTGTGCACGCCGCCGCCGAACGGCTCCCAGGCGAAGCGGTGGCTCTTGTCCTCGCGCCGCTCGGGCGAGAACCGCTCGGGGTCGAACGACGTCGGGTCCGTCCAGAGCTCGGGCATCAGGTGGGAGAACTGCGCGGCGACCGTGACGAAGGTGTCGGCCGGGATGCGCACACCCTCGACGACCACGTCCTTGACGGTGCGCCGTACGACGACGGGCACCGGCGCACGCAGCCGCAGGCACTCCTTGATCACCAGGTCGAGCGAGGTCAGGCCGTCGAGCTCGGTGAGCGAGGCGCGGGCCGGGAGCGCGTCGGACTCGGCGCGGCAGCGGTCCTGCCACTCGGGGTGCTGGCCGAGGTACTGCAGCATCGTCGACAGGGTGATCGTCGAGGTGTCGTGGGCGGCCATCATCAGGAAGACCATGTGGTTGACGACGTCGTCGTCGGTGAAGCGCTGCCCGTCGTCGGTCTCGATGTGGCACAGCTGCGAGAACAGGTCGTCGGTGAGCCGCGCGCGGCGCGACGGCAGGTAGTGGCGCAGCCACTGCTCGAGGACCTCGCGCCCGCGGTGGCCGCGGCCCCAGCGGGTCAGCGGCAGGTCCTTGCGCACCAGCGCCGAGGCCGCCTGCACGCAGGCGATGAACGCCTTGTTGACCCGCGCCATCTCCTCGGGGCTCGAGTCCTCCGCGCCGCCCATGAAGATGTCGGCGGCGACGTCGAGCGTCAGCTGCTTGAGGGCCGGATAGGTCTTGAACGAGCTGTCGGCACCGGGCCACGTGGCCAGGCCGCGCTCGATCGCCGGGTGCATCCCCGCGGCGTAGCCCTCCAGGCGCGGACGGACGAACGCCTCCTGCATGATCCGCCGGTGCAGGTGGTGCTCCTCGAAGTCGAGCAGCATCAGGCCCCGGTGGAAGAACGGCCCCACCAGGTGGGTCCACGCCGGGCCGTTGGCGAACGCCTTGTCGCGGTTGGTCAACGCCGCCTGGCAGGCGTCGGGCCCGAGCAGCATCACCCAGCGGTCGCCGAGGATCTGCATGGGCGCGACCGGACCGTAGTGGTCCCACTGGCGCTGGAACAGCGCGATCGGGTCACGGGCGTAGGCCATGGCGCGGCCGAGCACCGGCAGCCCACGGTCGTCGCGGCGGATGTCGGGCAGGTCGCGCACGGGGGCGGTGGCCGATGTCACACGGCCACCGTAGCGACCCCGGGCTCACACGAACGTGCGCAGCCGCAGGCTGTTGAGCACCACGAACACCGACGAGAACGCCATCGCCGCGGCGGCGATCATCGGGCTGAGCAGGCCGGCGGCGGCCAGCGGGATCGCGGCGACGTTGTAGCCGAACGCCCAGAACAGGTTGCCCCTGATGGTGCCGAGGGTCCGCCGCGCCAGGCGGATGCCGTCGGCCGCGACACGCAGGTCGCCGCGCACGAGGACCAGGTCGCCGGCCTCCATGGCGACGTCGGTCCCGGTGCCCATCGCGAGGCCGAGGTCGGCCTGGGCCAGGGCGGCCGCGTCGTTGACGCCGTCGCCGACCATGGCGACCCGGTGGCCGTCGCCCTGCCAACGGCGTACGACGTCCGCCTTGTCGGCCGGGAGCAACCCCGCCACCACGTGGTCGGCGTCGATGCCCACCTCGGCCGCGACCGCACGGGCGACGGCCTCGTGGTCGCCGGTGAGCAGCACCGGGACCAGCCCGAGGTCGCGCAGCCGCTGGACGGCCTCGGCGGACGTGGGCTTGACCGTGTCGGCGACGACGAGGACGCCGCGAGCGGCGCCGTCCCAGCCGACCGCGACGGCGGTGCCGCCGTCGGCGTGGGCCCGGTCGACGGCGTCCCGGAGCTCGACGGGGAGAGGGAGGCCGCGCTCGGCGAGCAGGCTCGGCCGGCCGACGACGACGTCGAGGCCGTCGACGCGTCCCTCGACGCCCAGACCCTCGAGGTTGGTGAAGTCCTGCACCGGCAGGTGGTGATCGGTCCCGCTCGCGATCGCCCGGGCGATCGGGTGCTCGGAGGCGTGCTCGAGGCTGGCGGCGAGCTCGAGCGTGCGCTCGTCGCCGACGACGTGGCGCAGCGCCATCTCGCCGGTGGTCACGGTGCCGGTCTTGTCGAGGAGGACGACGTCGATCCGGCGCGCCCGCTCGAGGGCCTCGGGCCCCTTGACGAGGATGCCGAGCTGGGCGCCGCGGCCGGTGCCGACGAGCAGCGCCGTCGGCGTGGCCAGACCGAGCGCGCACGGGCAGGCGATGACGAGCACGGCGACGGCGGCGGTCACCGCGGCGGCGGTGCCGGCGCCGGTGCCGACCCAGAACCCGAGGGTGGCGGCGGCGACCGCCAGCACGACCGGTACGAAGACGCCCGACACGCGGTCGGCGAGGCGCTGCGCGGCGGCCTTGCCGCTCTGGGCGTCCTCGACGAGACGGGCCATCCGGGCCAGCTGGGTCTCGGCGCCGACGCGGGTGGCGCGGACGACGAGCCGCCCACCGACGTTGACGGTCGCACCGACCACGGGGTCGCCGGCGCGCACCTCGACCGGGACCGACTCGCCCGTCAGCATCGAGGCGTCGACCGCCGAGCTGCCCTCGACGACCTCGCCGTCGGTGGCGACCTTCTCGCCGGGGCGTACGACGAACGTGTCGCCCACGGCCAGCTCGGCCGCCGGGACCCGGACCTCGCGACCGTCACGCAGGACGGCGACGTCGCGCGCCCCCAGGTCGAGCAGCGCCCGGAGCGCGGACCCGGCCCGGCGCTTGGAGCGGGCCTCGATCCAGCGTCCGAGCAGCACCAGCGTCGTGACGCCGGCGGCGGCCTCGAGGTAGATGACGCCGGCCCCGTCGGTGCGCTCGATGACGAGCCGGAACGGGTGGGTCATGCCGATCATCCCGGCGGTGCCCCACAGCAGGGCGTAGACCGACCAGCCGAACGCGGCCAGCACCCCCACCGACACGAGCGTGTCCATGGTCGCGGCGCCGTGGCGCAGGTTGGCCCACGCGGCGCGGTGGAACGGCCACGCACCCCACACGACGACCGGCGCGGCCAGGCTCAGCGAGAGCCACTGCCAGCCGTCGACCTGGACGGCCGGCCACATCGCCATCACCACCACGGGCACGGTGAGGACGGCCGAGACGAGCACCCGGTCGCGGAGGGCGCGCGTGGGGTCGGGGGAGGTCTCGGCGTCGGCGGCGGGCTCGGTGACCGGCAGCGTGGCGGCGTACCCGGCCGCCTCGACGGTGGCCAGGAGGACGTCGGTGCCGACGTCGTCGCCGTGGGAGACGCGGGCCTTCTCGGTGGCGTAGTTGACGCTCGCCTCGACGCCGTCGAGCTTGTTGAGCTTGCGCTCGATGCGGTTGGCGCACGACGCGCACGTCATGCCGGTGATGGCGAGCTCGGTGGTCGTGGTCGTGGTCGTCATCGGTCCGCCTCCACGGTGAACCCGGCCGTGCGGACCACGCCGTCGTGACGGAAGTCCAGGTAGAGGTGGTAGCGGCCCGCGCTCGGCACCTCGGCGTCGAACGCGACGCTCGGCCCCGGCTCGCCGTCCTCGGGGTGGACGTGGAGGTAGGCCAGGTCGCCCTCGCGCAGCGCGACCAGGTGGCCGTAGGCCCCCAGGTAGGGCTCGAGGTCGGTGACAGGGACGCCGTCGCGGTTGATCGTCAGCGACAGCATCGAGTGCTGGCCGGCCGTCAGGTCGCCGTCGAGGGTGACCTCGTAGTCGCCGACCACGGCGGTGCGCGTCGGCTCGGCCCGCGGCGCCAGGTCGGTCGGGCCGGCCACCGACAGGTCGACGCCCAGGACGACGGGGTCGCCGTCGTGGGGCACGAAGTCGGCGAACACCCGCCAAGAACCGGGGGTCAGGTCGAGCGGCACGCGCCACGTGCCCGCGTCCTCGTCCTCCGGTGCTGCGTCGAGCTCGGGGTGGACGTGCTGGAACCCGGTGAAGTCACGGCGTACGGCGACCAGGTGGAGGAGCTCGTCGTGCTCGACGTCGTAGTCGGTGACGGCCGCCCCGTCGGCGTCCTCGACCCGGAAGGCGAGCTCGCGGGTTCCGGGCCGGTACGTCGTGTGGTCGGGGACGAGCGTGTAGCCGCCCTGGCTGGTGGCGAGGCCGCCCGGCAGGTCGGTGGCCGCCTCGGGCCCGTGGTCGTGGCCGTCGCCCGCCACGTCGGCGTGCTTGTCGCTCGCGTGCAGCACCTCGCGGCCACCCTCGGTCTGCTCCGCCGGTCCGATCGGACCGACCGGTCCGGTGGCGCGTCCGATCCCGACGGCGGCCGCGAAGACGACGAGCAGGCCGGCGACGAAGACGCCCAGGCGGGCCGCGGTGGTCATGAGACGGCGTAGCCGGCTTCCTCGACGGCGGCGCGGACCCGGTCGTCGGGGAGGGGCTGGTCGCTGGTGACGGTGACCGCGCCGGAGGCGAGGTCGATGCTGACGTCGGTGACGCCGTCGAGCTCGGAGACCTCCTCGGTGACGGAGGCGACGCAGTGCTGGCAGGTCATGCCGGTGACGGTCCAGGTGGCCGTGTGGCCGGCGGGGTGGAGGTCGGTCACGACTTCACCAGCCGGGCGATCGCGGCCGAGGCTTCCTTGAGCTTGGCCTCGGCCTCGGGACCGCCGGTCCGCGCCGCGTCGAGGACGCAGTGGCTCATGTGCTCGTCGACCAGGCCGAGGGCGACGGCCTGGAGAGCCTTCGTCACCGCCGAGACCTGGGTGAGGATGTCGATGCAGTAGGTGTCGGTGTCGATCATCCGCTCGATGCCGCGCACCTGCCCCTCGATGCGCTTCATCCGCTTGAGGTAGTCGTCCTTGCGGTCGGCGTAGCCGGGTGTCCCGTGGTCCATGCTGACTACCGTACCCCCCTAGGGTACCCAACCCAAGGGGCCGGTCCTCGTCACGAGTCGTGGCGGGTGCCGTCGTCGTCGTACTCGACCCGGTTGAAGTCGATCGCCCTGCGGGCGTTGACGATCGAGGTGAGGACGACCTCGCCGATCGGCCCCTCGCGGTCGAAGACGGCGGCCGTGCCGACCGCGATGCCGTCGTGCTCGACCCGGTCGATCGCGGTCAGGCCGACCTCGACGCCGCGCGGCAGCCGCGCGAGGGAGAGGGTGATGTCGGTGTTGATGTGCTGGACACCCTCGGTGCCCCAGTTGGTGACGAGGCTGGTGCCGTCGGCCGTGGCGGCGACGGCCTGGAACGGGGTGAGCGTCTCGCCGGCGACGACGGGGACCGCGGAGTTCCAGGACGACTTGCGCGAGGCGTTCTGGTGGTCGCCGAAGCGCTGCGTCCAGCCGGCGTCGCTGTGCACGAACGGCACCCGGGGCTGGTCGGTCGGCGGGGCGACGTCCTCCGACGGCGGCCGGTGCGACGCGTGCTCCTCCTGCGGGGACCAGACGGTGCCCGAGGCGGGCTCGCCGGTGCGGAGGAAGAGCACCGACGCGCGGGCGACGGGCTCGTCCTCCTGGCGCAGGGTCACGTCGACCAGGCAGATCCGGGGGCCCTCCCGCACGACCTCGGTCGACAGGTGGAACGGCGCCATCCGCGCCGGGCGGAAGAGGTCGACCGACTGCCGCGCCGGACGCAGGTCGTCGCGGCCGAGCGCCGCCAGGGCCTGCTCGGCCGCGCGGGCGAAGGCGCCGCTGATCGCGACGCCGTGGACCTGGTCGGAGCTCCACGAGCTGCAGGCCAGCGGGGTGGGCAGCAGGACCTCCCCGTCGTCGGCCTGGTCCGGGTCGAGGGTGAAGAACGAGACGGTCGAGAGGTCCACCCGGAGACCGTAGACGTGGCACAGGCGGTCAAGTGGTCTGGACCCTCCGCTAGCCGTCGCGGGACGGGGCACGGAGCCGTTGCCGCGGGGCCATTCCCCACAGGTGGCCCCTCCGGCGGCCCCGGAGCGGTCTGTCGCGGGGAGCGACGGGCCGCTCCGGTCGGCCGTGGCCCGACCCCGGAGGATGGAGCCGTGAACCTCGCCGATCCCCTCTCGCTCCCGCACGGCCCCGCCTGGCCCAACCGCCTCGCGCTCGCCCCGCTGACCAACCTGCAGAGCCACCCCGACGGGTCGCTCGGCGACGACGAGCGGCGCTGGCTCGTGGCGCGGGCGGAGGGCGGGTTCGGCCTGACGATGACCTGCGCGGCGTACGTCGTCCGCGCGGGCAACGCCTGGCCCGGCCAGCTCGGCGTGGCCGAGGACAGCCAGCTCCCCGCGCTGCGCCGGCTCGCCGACGAGATCCGCGCCGCCGGCAGCGTGTCGTCGGTCCAGCTCCACCACGGCGGCATCCGCGCCAGCAGCGCCGCCTCGGGCGAGCAGGTCGTGGCGCCCTGGGACGACGAGGCCAAGGGCGCCCGGGCCCTCACCACCGCCGAGGTGCGGCAGGCGGTCGACGACTTCGTCGCCGCGGCCGTGCGGTCGGACCGGGCCGGCTTCGACGGCGTCCAGGTGCACGGCGCGCACGGCTACCTCGCCGCCCAGTTCCTCGACGCCCGCAAGAACCTCCGCACCGACGACTACGGCGGCGACCTGGCCGGCCGCTCGCGCTTCCTCTGGGAGGTGCTGCGCGGCATCCGCGAGAGCACCCGCCCCGACTTCCAGGTCGGCCTGCGACTCTCCCCCGAGCGGTTCGGCATGGACCTCGGCGAGACCGTCACGCTGACCGGCGAGATCCTCGCCTCGGGGCTCGTCGACCACCTCGACCTGTCGCTGTGGGACGTCCGCAAGGCCGTCCACGGCGGCGCCGACGACGACCTGCTGGTGGCGCACTTCACCGACCTGCCCCGCCACGGCGTCGCCCTGGGCGTCGCCGGCAAGGTCCTCTCGGCCGCCGACGCGACCTGGTGCCTCGACCGCGGCGCCGACTTCGTCACCGTCGGGACCGGCGGCATCCTGCACCACGACTTCCCCGCCCGCGCGATCGCCGACCCCGGCTGGGCCAGCCTCCCCCAGCCCGTCACCCGTGCCCACCTCGAGGCCGAGTCCGTCGGCCCGGCGTTCGTCGACTACCTCGCCACCAACTGGGACGACTTCGTCGTCGGGTGACACGCCGGGGGGTGCCGGGCCCGGCGGACAAGTAACTCACCGTCCAGACGACTTACCCGCCCGAATTCGGGCGGGTGAGTCCCACGGACGGTGAGTCACAGCCGACCTGCTGACCTCGCCCGCTGATTTGAACTCGTTCAAAATTGTCGTACGCTGCCCTCATGAAGATCGTCATCCCCGGGGGAACCGGGCACGTCGGGGCCGTCCTGCGGCGCGCACTCGTCGAGCGGGGGCACGAGGTGGTCGTGCTGAGCCGGCGACCCGAGACGCTGGAGGACGGCGTAAGGCACGTGGTCTGGGACGGGCGGACGCTCGGGGCCTGGGCCGACGAGCTCGACGGCGCCGACGCGGTGGTCAACCTGGCGGGGCGCAGCGTGAGCTGCCGCTACACCGACACCCACCTGCGCCAGATGATGGACTCCCGGGTCGAGTCGACGCGGGTGGTCGGCGAGGCCATCATGAAGGCCGACCGGCCGCCGCGGGTGTGGCTCCAGATGAGCACCGCGACCATCTACGCCGACGCGCGCTCCCACGGCCGGGCGCACGACGAGGCGACCGGGGTGATCGGGGGCGATGAGCCCGACGTACCGCTCTACTGGGAGTACAGCGTCCGCATCGCCCGGCACTGGGAGGCCGCGCAGGCCGAGGCCGACCTGCCCCGCACCCGGCGGGTCGCGCTGCGGACGGCGCTGGTGCTGAGCCCCGACCGGGGCAGCATCCTCGACTACCTGCTGTGGCTGGCGCGGCTCGGGCTCGGCGGCCCGGTCGCGGGCGGCGGGCAGCACGTGTCGTGGATCCACGGCGACGACTTCGTGCGGGCCGTCCTCTTCCTGCTCGAGCGCGACGACCTCGACGGGCCGGTCAACCTGGCCGCTCCCGACCCGCTCCCCCAGCGCGACTTCGCCCGCACCCTCCGCCGCGCCTGGGGACGCCGGCCCGCCCTCCCGGCCACGAGGCGGATGGCCGGCCTCGGCGCGTGGGCGCTGCGTTCCGACCCCGAGCTGCTGCTCAAGAGCCGCCGGGTCGTGCCCGGCCGGCTGCTCGACGCGGGCTTCGTGTTCGAGCACCCCAGCTGGGAGGGCGCCGCCGCCGACCTCGTGGCCCAGGTGCGGGCCCTCCGTTAGCGGCGGCCGTCCCCCGTCGAGCCGGGCCCGCACCGTGGACTCAGTAGCCTGGGAGGCATGACCGCCGAGACCGTCCCGACCTCGCCGACGCTGCCGGTCACCCTCAGCCACCGGTTCGCCGACGACCTCCCCGAGCTCGCGCTCGACTGGCAGGCCGAGACCGCGCCGGCGCCGCAGCTGCTCGTCCTCAACCAGCCCCTCGCCGTCGAGCTCGGCCTCGACCCCGCGTGGCTGCGCACCGACGACGGCGTCCGGTTCCTCGTGGGCAACCTCGTGCCCGAGGGCGCCCGGCCGGTCGCGCAGGCCTATGCGGGCCACCAGTTCGGCGGCTACTCACCGCGGCTCGGCGACGGCCGCGCGCTCCTGCTCGGCGAGCTCACCACCCCCGACGGCACGCTGCGCGACCTCCACCTCAAGGGCTCCGGCCGCACGCCCTTCGCGCGCGGCGGTGACGGGCTCGCGGTCGTCGGCCCGATGCTGCGCGAGTACGTCGTCAGCGAGGCCATGCACGCGCTCGGCGTCCCGACGACCCGGGCGCTGGCCGTCGTCGCGACCGGGCGCACCGTGCAGCGCGAGGTGCCGATGCCCGGAGCGGTCCTGACCCGCGTCGCGTCGAGCCACCTGCGCGTCGGCTCGTTCCAGTACGCCCGGGCGCTCGCGGGCGGTGAGGGTGACCGGCACCCCGACCTGCTGCGCCGCCTGGTCGACCACGCGGTCGCCCGCCACCACCCCGACGCGGCCCACGCCACCGACCGCCCGGGTGGCCCCGCCCTCGCGCTGTTCGAGGCCGTGGTCGCCGCCCAGGCCGACCTGGTCGCCCGGTGGATGCTGGTCGGCTTCGTGCACGGCGTGATGAACACCGACAACGTGACGATCTCGGGCGAGACCATCGACTACGGGCCGTGTGCGTTCCTCGAGGCGTTCGACCCGACCACCACGTTCAGCTCGATCGACGAGGGTGGCCGCTACGCCTACGGCAACCAGCCGCCGATGGCCGAGTGGGACCTCGCCCGGCTCGCCGAGGCGCTGCTGCCGCTGTTCCACGACGACGAGGCCGAGGCGATCACCCTGGCCACGACCGCCCTGCAGGGCTTCCGGCCGCGCTACTCGCAGGCCTGGGACGACGGCTGGCGGGCCAAGCTCGGCCTGGCCGACGAGGCCGCCACGAGCGAGGCTGCGGCCGGCGTCGTCGACGACTTCCTCGCGATCCTCCAGACCGACCACCCCGACCTGACGTCGTTCCTCGTCCACCTGCACGCCGGGACCGCCCGTGACCACGTGCTCGACGTCGTCACGTTCGACTCCTGGCAGCAGCGCTGGGAGTCGCTCGGTCCCGACCGCGACCTGATGGAGCGGACCAACCCGGTCCGCGTCCCCCGCAACCACCTCGTCGAGGAGGCACTCACCGCAGCGACCGCCGGCGACCTCGCTCCCCTCGGTCCGCTGCTCGCCGCGATAGCGTCTCCGTGGGGCGAATCGGCCGATTTCCAGGCATATGCTGGCGCGGCTCCTGACACGTTCGGTCAATACACGACCTACTGCGGAACCTGATACCCCCAAGGGTATTTTCAACGCCGCTTTCGCACGTACCCTCATACCTACCTCGGTATGCATGCTCGAGTGCAGGACCTGGGGGGGTCGAGACAGGGGGTCTTGCCGTGCAGCTCGGACTGCATGACATCGGATCGAACGAGCACAGCGCACAGGTGCTGGTCGCCACCATCGAGCGCCTGTCCACCGCGACGACCCTCGACCGGGTCACCGGCGTCGTCACCGAGGCGGTGCGCGCGGCCCTCGGCTGCGACGGAGCCTCGTTCGTGCTGCGCGAGGACGGCTGCTGCCACTACGCCGACGAGGACGCGATCAGCCCGCTGTGGAAGGGCTCGCGCTTCCCGCTCAGCAGCTGCATCAGCGGCTGGGCGATGCTCCACCGCGAGCCCGTCGTCGTCCCTGACATCTACGCCGACGAGCGCATCCCCCACGACGCCTACCGCCCGACGTTCGTGCAGAGCCTGGCCATGGTGCCCATCCGCACCGCCGACCCGCTCGGCGCGATCGGCGCCTACTGGGCCGAGCACCACGTCGCCGACGCCGACGAGGTGCGGCTGCTGGGCGTGATCGCCAACAGCGCCGCCGTCGCCATCGAGAACCTCGAGCTGCGCGGCGCGATCGTCCGGCGCAGCGACGAGCGCGACGAGCTGGCGCAGCGCGCCGACGAGCTCGAGGCCGCGGTCCACACCATCGTCCACGACCTCCGCGACCCGCTCATCGCCATGCTGGGCTACGCCGAGCTCCTCGACGACGTCGTCAGCGACGCGCCCGCCGCCGAGGCCGCGGGGGCGGCAGCGGCGGCCGAGGCCGCCCACGCCTTCGCCCGCACGATCGTCGAGTCCGGTCGTCGGATCACCGAGCAGATCGACACCATGCTCGGCGTCTACCGCATCACCGACCGCGACATCGAGCCTGCGACCGTCGACCTGAGCGAGATCGCGCGGCAGGTGGCCGACCAGCTCGGCGCCCTCACCGGTGACCGCCACATCGAGATCCGGATCGAGGACGGGCTCGACGCCATCGCCGATCCCGACCTCGCCTACCTGATGATCGAGAACCTGCTGGGCAACGCGGTCAAGTACACCCGCGACGTGCCCGACGCCTGCATCGAGCTGCTGAGCGTCACCCAGGGCCACATGAGCGTGGGCCGGATCGGCAGCGCCGACGCGTTTCGCACCTTCGTGGTCCGCGACAACGGGGACGGGTTCGACGCCGAGGACGTCGGGCGGCTCTTCCGGCCGATGGCCCGGCTCCACAGCGCCGACGAGTTCCCCGGCGTCGGCATGGGCCTGGCGTCGGTCGCCCGGATCGTCGAGATGCACGGCGGCCAGGTCAGCGCCGAGGGCGAGAAGCACGTCGGCGCGGCGTTCTACTTCTCGCTGCCCGCCGCGGTCTGAGCCCGGTCGGCCCGGTCGGCCCGTCCTGCCCGGTCCAGCAGCACGATCACCTCGTAGTGGTCGGTGTGCGGGAACATGTCGAGCAGCCGCGCCCGCCGCGGTGACCACGACGGCAGCGCCGCCAGGTCGCGGGCCAGGGTCGTCGCGTTGCAGCTCGAGTAGACGAGGGTCGTCGCCGCCGACGCCTCGAGCGTCGCGCACAGCTCGGGACCGAGGCCGCGCCGCGGCGGGTTGACGACGACGAGGTCGGCGTCGGGTCCCGCCGTCCCGGTGGCGTCGCCGGCCGCGAACGTCACGTCGACCAGGCCGAGCTCGGATGCGGTCGTGCGCGCACTGGCCACGGCCTGCTCGCTCACCTCGACGCCGTGCACGCGTCGGCCGGGCGCCGCGAGGTGCAGCGCGAACCCGCCGACCCCGCAGTAGAGGTCGAGCACGCTCGCCGGCGCCGCCTCGTCGGCCCACTCCCGCGCCTGGCGGTAGAGAGCGGCCGCCACGGCGGTGTTGGTCTGGAAGAAGCTGCGCGGACCGAGGTGCAGCCCGATCCCGTCGACCTCCACCCGCAGCGTGGTCCGCTCGGTCAGCAGCACCTCCTCGTCACCCTCGAGCACCGCCTTGTGCTCGGGCTGCAGGTTGGCGCTGGCCACCACCACCTCGGGGTGCTCGGCGAGCAGCGCCGGGAGGTGCTTGCGCAGCCGCGGCAGCGGCTCGGTGGACCGCAGCACCCAGCGCACGAGCAGCTCGCCGCCCGGCGACTCGGTCACCAGGACGTGCTTGAGCTCGCCGCGGCGCGACGGGACGTCGTACGGCGTGAGGCCGGCGGTCGTGACCAGCCGCGCGAGCGCCGGCAGCAGGGCGTGCACGGTCGGCGAGTAGAGCCCGCACGAGCGCAGGTCGACCCCACGTCCGTCGGTGTCGAGGATGCCCAGCGTCGGCGCCTCGACCGTCCCGGCGACGACCATCTTGGCCTTGTTGCGGAAGCCCGCCTCGGCGCTCGCGACCGGCGGCAGCCAGGCCATGCCGGGGTGGCCGTCGAGCGCGGCGCGGGCGCGGGCGTCCTTGGCAGCGAGCTGGTCGACGTAAGGCGTCAGCAGGTGGGTGCAGGAGCGGCAGAGTCCTGCGTCGAAGTAGCCGCACTGCACGACGCCCAGCCTACGGAGCCAGCATCCGCTCGATGTGGGCCGGCAGGTCGGGGTAGCGCTTGAGGTGCGCGCCGCCGTTGAGGTCGAGGGTCTCGCCGGTCATCCACGACGACTCGTCGGAGCACAGGAACGCGACCGCGGCGGCGACCTCCTCGACCGTGCCGGCGCGACCGAGCGGGGTGTTGTCGAGGTAGTCCTCGCGGACCCCGGGCACGTCCATCGCCGGGGCGGTGAGCGGGGTGACGACCAGGCCGGGCGAGACCGCGTTGACGCGGATGCCACGCGGGCCGAGCTCGAGCGCGGTGACCTGGGTGAGCATGACGAGGCCCGCCTTGGCCGCGCAGTACGCCGCCAGCCCGGCACCCGGCTGCCGGGCGTTGAGCGAGGCGAGGCTGACCAGCGAGCCGCCCTGCCCGAGGTCGGCCATGCGCCGGCCGGCGTGCTTGAGCACGAGGAAGCCACCGGTCAGGCAGACGTCGACGACCGCGCGGAACTCCGCGGCGTCGTGGTCGACGACCGCTCCGAAGGTGCTGATGCCGGCGGCGTTGACGACCGCGTCGAGGCGGCTGTGCCGCTCTACGACGGAGCTGAAGAGCGCGTCGACGCCGGCCTCGTCGGTGACGTCGACCGTCTCGACGCCCTCCCCCGGGGTCCGGTCGGCCACCACGACCTCGTAGCCGTCGGCCCTCAGCCGCGTGACGATGCCCGCGCCGATGCCGGAGGCTCCACCGATGACGACCGCCAATCGAGTCATGGCCCTCAAACTAGAACTTGTTCCAGATCCGGGCAAGGAATTCGTTGACGCGTGTCAAATACCGCGTACGCTCGGCGACTGTGACCCACACCACGTCCACGCCCACCGTCGCCGTCATCGGCGCCGGCATCAGCGGGCTCACCTCCGCCAAGATGCTCGCCGACTACGGCGTCCCGTTCACGGTCTTCGAGACCTCCGACCGGGTCGGCGGCAACTGGGCCTTCGGCAACCCCAACGGCCACAGCAGCGCCTACCGCTCGCTGCACATCGACACGTCCAAGCACCGGCTGTCCTTCAAGGACTTCCCGATGCCCGAGGACTATCCCGACTTCCCGCACCACACGCAGATCAAGGCCTACCTCGACGACTACTGCGACGCGTTCGGCCTGCGCCGGCACATCGAGTTCGAGAACGGCGTGGTCCACGCGGCCAAGCTCCCGTCCGGCGAGGACGGCGACGGCGGCGGCTGGGAGATCACCGACCAGCGCGGCGACACCCGCCGCTTCGACCTGCTGGTCGTGGCCAACGGCCACCACTGGGACCCGCGGACGGCGGAGTTCGCGGGCGAGTTCACCGGCGAGTCGATCCACTCCCACCACTACATCGACCCCAAGGACCCGCTCGACTTCAGCGGCAAGCGCATCCTCGTGGTCGGCATCGGCAACAGCGCCGCCGACATCGCGGTCGAGCTGTCGAGCAAGTCGCTGCAGAACGAGGTGACGCTCTCGACGCGCAGCAGCGCCTGGATCGTGCCCAAGTACGTCTACGGCCTGCCGGCCGACAAGTACTTCGTCACCTCGCCCCACATCCCGCTGCACTGGCAGCGCTGGGTGATCCAGAAGATGCAGTTCATGACCGGTTCCAACCCCGAGCTCTACGGCCTGCCCGCGCCCAACCACAAGTTCTTCGAGGCCCACCCGACCCAGTCGGTCGAGCTGCCGCTGCGGCTCGGGTCGGGCGACATCACGCCCCAGGGCAACGTCGCCCGCCTCGACGGCCGGACGGTCCACTTCGAGGACGGCACCTCCGGCGACTTCGACGTCATCGTCTACGCCACGGGCTACAACATCACCTTCCCGTTCTTCGACCCCGACTTCCTCAGCGCCCCGGGCAACCACATCCGGCTGTTCAAGCGGATGCCCAAGTCCGACGTCGACGACCTGGTCTTCATCGGCTTCGCGCAGTCGACGCCGACGCTGTTCCCGTTCGTCGAGGCCCAGGCCAGGCTGCTCGCCGCCTACGCCGTCGGCGCCTACCAGCCACCGACGCCGGAGGAGATGGAGCGGGTGATCGACGCCGACCAGCAGCTCTACACCGGCCACGTGCTCGACCGGCCCCGGCACACGCAGCAGCTCGACTACTTCGTCTACGAGCACGACCTGCGCACCAAGGAGATCCCGGCCGGTCTCAAGCGGCGCGCTGCGGTGCCGGCATGACCAAGGGCGACGCCCGGCGTACGGCGCTCCTCGAGTCGCTCGACCTCCAGCTCCAGGAGTCGAGCCTCGACTCGATCACCATCGCCGACATCTCGCGGCGGGCCGGCGTGACCCGGTCGGCGTTCTACTTCTACTTCGAGAACAAGGCGCAGGCGACGGCGGCGCTCATGGAGGAGATGTACGACGAGTCCCTCGCCGCGGCTGCCTTCCTCGACGGCGACGGTCCGCCGGCGAAGCGCGTCGAGGCCATGGTGCGCGGGCTGTTCGGCGCGTGGGAGCGGCACCAGCACCTCTTCCGCGCGATGCTCGATGCGCGGGCGACCAACGCCAGCGTCCGGGAGCTCTGGGACGCCGACCGGCAGTCCTTCGTGCCCCACCTCGCCACCGTCATCGAGGCCGCCGGCGGCCACGACCACCCCGCCGCACTGGCCTCGGTGCTGCTCGAGCTCAACGACCGCATGCTCGAGCGCCTCGCGCTCGGCGGCGACCTCACCCGCGACGAGCTGGTCGACACCGTGGTGTCGATCTGGCTCCGCTCGATCTACGGAGACGTGCGATGACCGAACCTGTGACCGACCCCCTGACCGACCCCCTGACCGACCCCGTGACCGTCACCTTCCTGTCCGGTGGCGACACCATCGACGCCTGGCACTTCGCGGGTGCGCCCGACCGGCCGGTGGTGGTGATGGCCCACGGCCTGGCCGGCACCAAGGACTCCGGGCTCGCGGCCTTCGCGCGGCCGCTCGCCGAGGCCGGCTACCACGTGCTCGCCTTCGACTACCGCGGCTTCGGCGCCTCGGGCGGCGCCCCCCGCCAGACGGTCTCCGTCGCCGGCCAGCAGGCCGACTACCGCGCCGCGATCGACGCGGCCCGCAAGCTGCCGGGCGTCGACCCCACCCGGGTCGTGCTATGGGGCGTCTCGCTCGCCGGCGGCCACGTGCTCGCGGTCGCCGCGGGCCGTGACGACGTCGCCGCCGTGATCGCGGTGACGCCGCTCGTCGACGGACCGGCCGCCGGGCGCCTGGCCCTGCAGCACCACTCGCTCGGGTCGATCGCGCGCAGCACCGCGCTCGGCTTCCGGTCGCGCGTCGGCAGGGGCGCGCGGATGATGCCCGTCGTCGCCGCCCCCGGCGAGCTCGGTGCGCTCACCCTCGACGGCGCGCGCGAGGACTACCTGGCCATGGCCGGACCCACCTGGGTCAACGAGGTCGACGCGACCGTCGGGCTCGAGCTGGGCAGGCACCGGCCGTCCAAGGTCGCCAAGGACGTCACCGCGCCGACCCTCGTCCAGGTCGCCGACTTCGACCGCAGCGCCCCGCCGCAGGCGTCGATGAAGGCGGCCTTCGCCGCGCGGGCGCTGGTGCGCCACTACCCGGGTGACCACTTCGACGTCTACGCCGGTAAGCCCTGGCACGACGCCACCGTGCGGCACCAGCTCGAGTTCCTGGCGCGCACGTTCGACTAGCGGTGGCTCAGGTCGGTTGCTCGCACAACTACTGACGAAAGTCGCCTCGACCCGACCGCGTCAGGCGGCGCGACCCAGCAGGTCGCCGACCTTCAGCAGTAGTTCTGCGAGCGCGACGGCCTCGACGAGCACCTCGTGGACGTAGTCCGGGTGGAACATGACGTCCTCGTAGGCGAAGCGCAGCACGATCCAGCCCCCGACGACCATCCGGTTGTAACGACGGCAGTCGCTGGCCAGCGCCGCGCGGTTGCCGTGCCACTCGAAGGAGTCGGCCTCGACCACGACGCGCAGCCTCTCGTCGACGAGGTCCGCGCGGGCGGAGAACGTGCCCTTGCGCACCGTCACCTGGGGTTCGACCTTCAAGCCAGGGACGCCGTGGCAGATGTGGCGAGCCACCGACTCGAACGGACCCGACGCCGTGCCGGACGCTCGCGACGCGACCAGTCGGACTCGTGACGCCCCTCGCCCCTTGGCCTCGTCCGCGACCTTGGCCAGCAGCTGGTGGCACCCGTCCTCGCGCAGGGCGGAGTCGGCGATGGCCAGCGACTCGTCCTCCGGGAGCGACCGCAGGCACTGCACCAGCGTGAGCGCCGGAACGGTCACGCCGTCCTGGACGCCTGCGGGTCCGAGCTCGGCCCGGTGCACGTGGGCGAGGTCGGCGCGGGCCCCGAGCTTGCGGCCGCGACCCACCGTCACGTGCGGCCTGTCCGGTTCCGTCTTCACACCCCAGCCGTGATGGAGCGCAGCACTGGTCAGGGACAGCACTCCCCCGAGCCGCAGGGCCACGCGCCTCGCCTCGTCCGTGCCGGGCACGCGTAGATGCCTCGCGAGTCGCGCAGCACCGAACCGCCGGCGACCGCCAGCTCGAGCTCGGCCCGCGTGACCACCTGTGACAGCGCCTGGTAGCGCGCGACGCCGCCGAGCTCGACGGGCAGCTCGGCGACGGTCCGGGACATGACCGGAACCCTGCCCCAGGTGGGTCTTTGCCGCATCCCGTCATCCACAGGGCGCGGCAGCGGCCGCCGATCGAGCCTGATGCCCCGCACAACTACTGCTGAAAGTGCCGCCACCGTCGCCAGCCCAGGCTGGGTAGTCGGTCGCCGACGGACTTTCATCAGTAGTTCTGCGACAACCTGCCGCACTAGGGTCGCGAGCATGCGCTCGGTGGTCATCCACGGCACGGGGCAGGTGTCGGTCGACACGGTCCCGGGCCCCTCGCTGCCCGGCCTCGACGGCGCGGTCGTCGAGGTCACCTCGACGGCGATCTGCGGGTCCGACCTGCACTTCTACGACGGCGACCTGCCGTTCTTCCCGGTGGCCGTGGGCCACGAGGTGGTGGGACGGGTGGCCGGCGTGGGCTCCGACGTGCGGCGGGTCGCGGTCGGGGACCGGGTCATGGTGGCGTCCGTCGCCGGCTGCGGTGGGTGCATCGGCTGCTACGCGGGCGCCCGGTCACCTGTACCCAGGGCGGTGTCGTCTTCGGCTCGGGCAGCGGGCTGGGGGGCGGGCAGAGCGACCTGCTCGCCGTACCGGCGGCCGACTTCAACCTGCACGTGCTGCCCGACGAGATCGACGACGAGGCGGCGCTGCTGCTCACCGACAACCTCGGTACCGGGTGGGCAGGCGCGCAGCGCGCCGACATCCCGCCCGGCGGCACCGTCGTCGTGCTCGGGATCGGCGCGGTCGGCCTGTGCGCGGTGCGGTCGGCGTACGCGCTGGGCGCGGGCCGGGTGCTGGCGGTCGACCCGGTGGCCGGCCGGGTGGAGCGCGCCGTCGCCTCGGGTGCGACGGCCGTCGACGGGCCCACGGTCGAGGCCGTCCTCGAGGCCACCCAGGGCCGCGGCGCCGACGCGGTCATCGACGCGGTCGCGACCGACGGCTCGCTCACCGACGCCTTCGCCGCGGTCCGCGCGGGCGGCACGGTCTCGGTCGTCGGGATCCACGACCTCGAGCCGTTCCCGCTGCCGCTGCTGATGGGCGTCTACCGCAGCATCACCCTGCGGATGACGACCGCGCCCGTCCACCGCACCTGGCGCGACCTCGTCCCGCTGGTGGTGCACGGGCGCCTCGACACCACGGGCATCCTCACCCACACCTACGACCTCGCCGACGCCGCCGAGGCCTACGCCGCGGTGGCGGCGCGGAGCGCCGAGGTGCTCAAGGTCAGACTGACGACGTGACCCCGCCGCCCGACGCCGCCCGCACCGACGCCGTCGTCGTCGGCTCCGGCCCCAACGGACTGGCCGCTGCGGTCCGGCTGGCCCAGGCGGGACACCGGGTCACCGTGCTCGAGGCGGCCGCGACCATCGGCGGCGGCACCCGCACCGAGGAGCTCACCCTCCCCGGCCTGCTCCACGACGTCTGCTCGGCGGTGCACCCGTTCGCCCTGGCGTCGCCCTACCTCGCCTCCCTGCCCCTCGCCGACCACGGTCTCGTCTGGCGCTGGCCCGAGATCGACCTCGTCCACCCGCTCGACGACGGTACGGCGGGGGTGCTCGTGCGCGACCTCGACGAGACGTGTCGCGGGCTCGGGGTCGACGGGCGGGCCTGGCGGGGCGTGTTCGGCCCCCTCGTCGACCGCTTCGACGACCTCGCCGGCGACATCCTCGGCCCGATCGTCCGCTGGCCCGACCACCCGGTGTCGATGGCGCGCTTCGGCCTGCGCGCCGCGCTCCCGGCAACCGTGCTGGCCCGCCGCTTCCGCACGCCCCAGGCCCGCGCGCTCTTCGCCGGCTCCGCGGCCCACGCGTTCCGGCCGCTCTCGCGACCGGTCACCGCGTCGGTCGGGGTCATGCTCACCGCGGCCGGCCACCGGCACGGCTGGCCCGTCCCCGAGGGCGGGTCCGCTGCGATCACCCGCGCGCTCGCGTCGATGCTCACCGAGCTCGGCGGCGAGATCGTCACGAGCCACGCCGTCCGTACCTCCGCCGACCTGCCGAGGGCCACGATCACCATGCTCGACACCGGCCCCCAGGCGGCCGCCGAGATCCTCGGCGACCGGCTGCCGGCCCGCCGGCAGCGGACCTACGGCCGCTGGCGCTACGGTCCCGGCGCGTTCAAGGTCGACCTCGCCGTGCGCGGCGGGGTGCCGTGGACCGCCGAGGCCGCCCGCCGCGCCGGCACCGTCCACCTGGGCGGCACCCTCGAGCAGGTCGCGGCGGCCGAGGCCGACGTGAGCCGTGGCGTCATGCCCGAGCAGCCGTTCGTCCTCGTCGCCCAGCAGTCGCTGGCCGACCCGACCCGCGCCGTCGACGGCGTGCACCCGGTCTGGGCCTACGCCCACGTCCCCGCCCGGTGGGAGGGCTCCGCCGCGCAGGGCGAGCGGATCGTCCTCGACCAGCTCGAGCGCTTCGCCCCCGGCCTGCGCGAGCACGTCGTCGCGACCGCCGTGCGCACCCCCGCCGACCACGAGGCCGACAACGCCAACTACGTCGGCGGCGACATCGCCGGCGGCGCCAACGACCTGCTCCAGCTCGTCGGCCGCCCCCGCCTCGCCCCCGACCCCTACGCCACCGGCGCCCCCGGCATCTGGCTCTGCTCCTCGGCCACCCCGCCCGGCGCGGGGGTCCACGGGATGTGCGGCTTCCGCGCCGCCGAGCGCGCCCTCGCCGCCACCGCCCGATAGTCCCGGGCGAAATGGCCCCTGAGACGGGTCTTGAGGGGCCAGTTCGCCCGGGACTATCGTCGGCGGGCCGGATCAGACACCTGTCCAGACTGGTGTCCTGCACCTGTTGACGCGTGTCAGGTCGAGCGGGTCCAATGGGCCACGTGACCTACGACACGATCATCGAGGGCGGCCGCTGGTTCGACGGGACCGGCGCCCCCTCGGCCCTGCGCCACCTCGGCCTCCGCGACGGGATCGTCGTCGCCGTCTCGGCCGAGCCGCTCGAGCCCGGCCCCGGCACCCGGGTCGTCGACGCCCGCGGCCGCTGGGTGATGCCGGGCATGGTCGACATCCACACCCACTACGACGTCGAGGTGCTCGAGGGCCCCGGGCTCGACGAGTCCGTGCGCCACGGCGTGACGACGGTCCTGCTCGGCTCGTGCTCGCTCTCGACGGTCCACGTCGGCGGCGTCGACGCCGGCGACCTGTTCGGTCGGGTCGAGGCCATCCCGCGCCAGCACGTCATCGCGGCGGTCGACAAGCACCAGGACTGGAAGACACCGACCGACTACGTCGCCGCGCTCGAGCGGCTGCCGCTCGGCCCGCACCTGGCGGCGTTCATCGGCCACTCCGACATGCGTACGGCGACCATGGGGCTCGATCGCGCCACGCGTCCCGAGGTCCGTCCGACGCCGGCCGAGCAGGCCCGGATGGAGCGGATGCTCACCGACGCCCTCGACGCCGGGTTCGTCGGCATGTCGGCCCAGCAGCTGCTCTTCGACAAGCTCGACGGCGACACCTGCCGCTCGCGCACGCTGCCCTCGACCTACGCCAAGGGCAAGGAGATGCGCGGGCTCAACGGCATCCTGCGCCGCCGCGGCCGCGCGCTCCAGGCCGGGCCCGACGCGAGCCACCCGCAGACGATCCTCACCCAGGCCCTCAAGTCGATCGGCCTGCCCGGCACCCGCCGCAAGCCGCTCAAGACCAGCCTCCTCTCGGCCGCCGACGTCAAGGCGATCCCGTTCGTCATCCACCTGATGAACGGCCTCGCGGGCGCGGTCAACAAGGTCGGCGCCGACTTCCGCTGGCAGCACCTCCCGGTGCCCTTCGAGGTCTACGCCGACGGCATCGACCTGGTCATCTTCGAGGAGTTCGGCTCGGGCGCCGCCGCCCTCCACCTCACCGAGAAGATCGCCCGCGACGACCTGCTGCGCGACCCCGACTATCGCGCGTGGTTCCGCAAGGACTACGAGACCAAGTACGGCCCGCGCGTCTGGCACCGCGACCTCTTCGACGCCGAGATCGTCGCGTGCCCCGACCCCTCGGTGGTCGGCAAGTCGTTCGGCCAGGTCGGCGTCGAGCGCGGCACCCGCGGCAACCCCGTCCACCCCGTCGACGCATTCCTCGACCTCGTCCTCGAGCACGGCACGGCCGTCCGCTGGCGCACGACGATCAGCAACCACCGCCCGCAGGTGCTGAAGAAGATGGCGCAGAGCCCCCACGTGCAGATGGGCTTCTCCGACGCCGGCGCCCACCTGCGCAACATGGCGTTCTACAACTTCGGCCTGCGCCTGCTCCGCCACGTCCGCGACGCCGAGGTCGCCGGCACGCCGTTCCTCTCCGTCGAGCAGGCCGTCCACCGCCTCACGGGCGAGCTGGCCGACTGGTACGGCATCGACGCGGGCCACCTGCGCGAGGGCGACCGCGCCGACCTCGTGGTCGTCGACCCGACCCGCCTCGACACGTCGCTCGAGGCCTACGCCGAGTCGCCCGTCGAGCAGTACGACGGCCTTCCCCGCATGGTCAACCGCAACGCCGCGACCGTCCCGCTGGTGATGATCAGCGGGCAGGTCGTCGTCGAGGACGGCGTACCCACCGCCCTGCTCGGGACCGAGCGGACCGGCTCGTTCCTGCGCATCGGCCAGCGCGTCGCCCCGGTCGTCCCCACCCCCGCACCCACCACCGTCCCCGTGGCCCAGCCGGCCTGACCGACGCAGGGGCCGGTCAGGGTCGGTCGAGGAAGGCCAGGACGTGGGCGGCCACGACGTCGGGCTGCTCGACGGTGAGGAAGTGGCCGGCGTCCTCGACCTGCACCGCACGGTGCTCGCCGGTCAGCCGGGCCGCGGCGAGGTCGAAGAAGCGCCGGTCGAGGCAGCCGTCCTGGGCGCCGTGGAGGTAGAGGGTCGGCACCAGCGGCGGTCCGTGCCGCAGGTGCCGGAGGCCGCTGGGGCGGGCGGCGGCGCGGTAGTAGGAGACGACGGCCCGGGCCCGCTCGAGGTCGGGCACGGACTCGAGCAGGTGGGCCAGGTCGGTCCGGGCGTCGTAGCCCGGTGACCAGTCGTGCCAGAGTCTGCTTGCCAGCCGCGCGAACACGCGCTCCGAGACACCGGGCACCTGGTTGGCCAGGACGTACCAGCTCTTCCGCGGCTGCCGTACGACGGCGGCGAGCCACGGCCGCAGCAGCCCGCGTCCCGGGTTCATCGTCGGCAGCGGCGGGATGGCGAGCGCGACGACCCTCGCGAAGGGCGAGGCGGGATCGGCGCCGAGGCCGTTGGCGGTGACCGCGCCCCAGTCGTGGCCGACCAGCACCGCACGCGCGTCACCGTCGAGGCGGGCGTGCAGTGCGACGGCGTCGGCCATCAGCGCGCCGACCGTGTAGTCGTCGTCGCGCGGGACGCCTGAGGGGCCGTAGCCCCGCAGGAACGGCGCGACCACCCGCCACCCGGCGGCGGCCCACAGCGGCCCGAGGTGGCGGAACGTCCAGGCGGTGTCGGGGAAGCCGTGCAGCGCCAGCAGCAGCGGTCCGTCGTCGGGCCCCCAGGTCAGCGCGTGGACGTCGTGCGAGGGCAGCGCCACGACGGTGGTCCCGTGGGTGCCGGCGCTCACGAGATCGGCGCCTCGGGGTTGACCTCGATCAGGTTGACGTGGACGCCCCGGGGCGCACCGACGATGAACGCGATCGCGTCGGCGAGGGCCTGCGGCTTCATGAAGTGGGGGTGCCGGGCGAGGCCGAACCGCTCCCACTGGGTCAGCACGTGGGCCGCCTCGGCGACGTCCCAGTCGGTGCCCATCTCGCTCCAGGTCGGGCCGGGGCGCACGATCGAGGCGCGGACACCGGTGCCCTCGAGCTCCATCTGCATCGCGTGGGCCATCCCCTCGAGGCCCCACTTGCCGGCGGCGTAGGCCGACATGAAGGGCCGCGCCCGGACGGCGACGTCGGACGACACGAAGACCACGTCGCCCCGGCGGCGTCGGACCATCGCGGGCACGAAAGCCCGCACCAGCCGGTGGGCGCCGGTGACCGTCAGGTCGACCTCGCGGGCGAAGCGGTCGGAGTCGACCTCGTGGATCGTGCCGGGCGCGACCGCGCCGGCGTTGGAGACGATCGTCTCGACCTCGCCGAGCTCGGCGGTCACGTGGGCCGCGAACGCCTTGACCGAGTCGGGGTCGGTGACGTCGAGGGAGGACACGACGACCTCGCCGCCACTCTCGCGGATGGAGGCGGCGAGGTCGTCGAGCTTGTCGACCCGGCGGGCGCCCAGCGCCACCGGGTAGCCGGCGGCGGCCAGCGTGAGCGCGGTCGCCGCGCCGATCCCGGACGAGGCACCGGTGACGACGGTCGGGCGGCGGTCGGGCCGGTCGTACTTGCCCATGCCTAGTGGCCCTCGAGGATCGTGGCGACGACGCCGTCGAGCCGGTCGCCCATCTCGGTGTAGGTCATGACGCCCATCCCGGCCTGGAGCAGCGCGCCGGAGAAGGCCAGTGTCAGCGCGTCGAGCAGGCCGGGGGTGCTGGCCTCGCCCAGCGCACCCTCGAAGGTGCGGACGAAGACGGCGCCGATGCGCAGCCGGAGCTGGGCGACGTCGGGGTCGGAGCTCAGCAGGGCCGGCGTCACCGCGGCCGCGAGCTCGGGCGCGGCCGCCAGCCGCTCCGACATCCGCCGGGTCACGCTCTGGACCCGCGCGGCCGGCGTGGGACCGGTGGGGGCGTGGTCGGCGTCGTCGGTGAGGTAGCCGAGGAAGAGCTCGGCGAACAGGTGGTTCTTGGAGGCCAGGTAGGTGTAGGCCGTCGCCGGCGACACCCCCGCGCGTGCGGCGACGGTACGAACCGTGAGAGCCTCGTGCCCGACGGCCCGAAGCTCCTCGTCACCGGCCTTGAGGAGCTTGGTCAGGGTCTCGGCCTGGCGGCTCCGCAGCCCGGACCGCGACGACTTGAACACCTGACTGGACATGTGTCCAGAATAGGTGCGACCTCACCTGCTCCGCAAGCGGGCCACGGCCACCAGGGCCAGCGGGGCCGCGGCGACGAGGCCGGCGGCGACGTAGGCGACGGTCCCGTGGCCGTCGGACGTGGCGGGCAGGGCGCAGAAGCCGGCGAGGGCCACGCCGCTGACGGCGGTCCAGGCCGCGGTCACGACGACGCCGGTCGAGCGGGACTCCGCGTCGGCGAACGAGTAGGTCGTGGCGAGCACGAGGACGACGAGGCCCGACGGGGCACAGGCGGCGACGATGGCGAGGTAGCCGAACCCGAACTCGTCGGCCTCGGCGACGGCGTCGAAGCCCATGGCGACGGCGTACCCCTTGACGAGGAGCACGCCGACGAGGACGAGCGCCGGGACGGGGAGCCACAGCAGGAGGCGGGACGAGGCGAGGGACTCGCGGGCGGACACGGCGGGCGGGAGCGGCTGGGTCGTGGTCATGGGTCGACCCTCACCGCCCGCGGACGTCCGCCGCAGGGTCCGGATACTCAGGTCGACCTAGGCTGGGCCCATGCCTCCCGAGGACGAGACCCCGGTCAGCGTCACCGACAACCCGGCCGAGCACCGCTTCGAGATCCGGTACGGCGACCGCCTGGCCGGCTTCACGGTCTACCAGGAGCGGCACGACGGCTACGCCTTCGTGCACACCGAGATCGAGCCCGACCTCGAGGGGCACGGGCTCGCCTCGCGGCTGGTGCGGGTCGCGATGGACGCGATGGCCGAGCGCGGGACCTCGGTGCTGCCGTTCTGCCCCTACGTCACGTCGTGGCTGGCCAAGCACCCCGACCACCTCGGGCTCGTGCCGGACGACCAGCGCGAGGCGTTCGGGCTGCCGGCCGCCTGATCGGGGATCGGGCCGCGCGGACGCCCGGGATCGACCACAATGGTCGGGTGCCGACCCTCCCCCACGTGGCGGCCCTGCTCGTCGGGCGCGCCTCCCGACGTCCGCCGGGCGAGCTCGCCGACGCCGTGGCCGAGGTCGCGCGCGAGGCGTGGGAGGCCGGTGACGTGGCGCTGCTGCTGGCGACCCACGAGCAGACCGAGCTGGTGCCGATGCCGCGGACCGGACGGTCCGGCGCCCGCCAGCAGGCGGTCGCGGTGGACGACGGTCCGGCCGGGCGGTGCTTCACCCGGGGCGAGTCGGTGGTCGAGGGCGGCACCACCTGGGTCCCGGTGACCCACCGCGGTGACCGCCTCGGGGTGCTGGTCGTCGAGGCGGAGGTCGAGCCCCTCGCGGGCGACCTGGCGGCGCTCGTCGACGCGGTGGCGCTGCACCTGGCGGCCGACCGCGGTTACAGCGACGGCGTCGAGGTGGTCCGGCGCACGCAGGAGATGGCGGTCGGGGCCGAGCTCCTCGGCTCGATCGTGCCGCCGCTGACCTACACCGACGACCGGGTCGCGCTCGCGGCCGTGATGGAGCCGAGCTATGCCTCGGGCGGCGACGCGCTCGACCACGCCGTCGAGGGCGAGGTGCTGCGGGCGATGATCCTCGACGCCACCGGCCACGGGTTCGCCGCGTCGCTCGTCAGCGCGGTCGGGGTCGCCGCCTATCGCAGCGCCCGCCGGTCGGGCGAGGACCTGCTCGGCGCCTGGACGGTCATGGACCGCTTCGTCGGTGACACCGGCGGGGACGACCGCTACGCCACGGCGCTCCTCGTCGAGCTGCACCTCGGCACCGGCCGGCTGACCTGGCTCAGCGCCGGGCACCCGGCCCCGGTGGTCGTGCGCGCCGGGGGCGCGGTCGAGGTGCTCGAGGGTGACGCCGCCCCGCCGCTCGGCACGGGGCTCGGCGGCGCGCCCGACCTGGCCGAGGAGTACCTCGAGCCCGGTGACGTCCTGGTCCTGCACACCGACGGCATCACCGAGGCCCGCGGCCTCGACGGCCGGATGCTCGGCCTCGACGGCTTCCTCGTGGTCCTCCGCGACGAGCTCGCCCGCGGCGGCCTGCTCGCCGAGAAGCTCCGGCGGATACGGCTCGACCTGCTCGCCCGCGACGACGCCTGGCTCAGCGACGACGCGACCGTGCTGCTCGTCGAGTGGTCGGGCTGACCGGGCTGACCGGTCAGCCGGCGGTGTAGGACCGCCCGCGCTCCTCGCGCGTCCACAGCACCCCGTCGCCGGCGGTCGGACCCTGCGCCGCGAGCTCGCGCTTGATCACCTTGTTGGTGGCCGTCGACGGCAGCGAGCGGGCGATGCGCACGTAGCGCGGCCACGCCTTGGGCGACAGGTCGGCCTGGTCGCCGAGGAACTTCTCGAGGTCGACGGGCGTGAGCGTGCCGTCGTCGACGAGCACGATCGCGGCCATGATCTGGTCGCCGACGTTGCCGTCCGGCACGGCGTAGACCGCGACCTGGGACAGGTCGGGCAGCCGCATCAGCACCCGCTCGATGGGAGCCGCGGCGAAGTTCTCGCCGTCGACGCGCATCCAGTCGGCGGTGCGGCCGGCAAGGTAGATCCAGCCGTCGGCGTCCTTGTAGGCCAGGTCGCCGGACCAGTACATGCCGTGCCGCATCCGCTCGTCGTTGGCCGACTTGTCGTTGTAGTAGCCCTGGAAGTAGCCCGCACCCTGGGTGTTGACGAGCTCGCCGATCGCCTCGTCGGCATTGACGAGAGCACCGCTCTCGTCGAAGACGGCGGCCGGGCACTCGGTGACGGTCTCGCTGTCATAGATCGCGACGCCGTCGAAGCCGACGCCGATCGAGCCGGGCGGGGTGCCCTCGGAGCGGGTGACGATGACGGCCAGCTCGGTGGAGCCGAAGCCGTCCATGACCTTGGTGCCGAAGCGGCGCGAGAAGTCGGCGATGTCACGGTCGCTGGCCTCGTTGCCGAAGGCCTGGCGCAAGGTGTTGTCGGCGTCGTCGGGCTGCTCGGGGGTGGCCAGCACGTAGGCCAGCGGCTTGCCGACGTAGTTCATGTAGGTCGCCCCGTAGCGCCGCACGTCGGCCAGGAAGCCCGACGCCGAGAAGCGCGCCGGCACCATCGCCGCGCCGGCCCCGATCGCGACGGCCCAGCCGGCGACCACGGCGTTGGAGTGGAAGAGCGGCATGGAGAGGTAGCAGACGTCGTCGGCGGTCACGGCGAACCGCTCGACCAGGTTGAGCCCCGAGAAGAGCACCATCAGGTGGGCGACCTGCACGGCCTTGGGCTCGCCGCTCGTGCCCGACGTGAAGATCATCATGAAGGTGTCCATGGCCTCGACCTCACGGTGCGGGACGAGGTCGTCGGGCGTCGTCGCGGCCGCGGCCAGCAGGCCGGCCCACTCGTCGGAGCCGGTGTCGACGACCAGGACGCCGGTGAGGTCGAGGCCGTCGAGCAGGTCGCGGTGCTCGGCGTTGACGACCAGCACCTGGCAGTCGGACCGGCGTACGTCGGCCAGGAGGGCCGGACCCCGGCGCGTCGTGTTGATGCCGCACAGGACGTAGCCGCCGAGCGCGGCCGCCGCCATCGACCGCAGCATCTCGGGGGTGTTGCCGAGCAGGACGCCGACGTGGAGCGGCAGGTCGGGGTCGGCCAGGCCGATGACGGCCGCCGCCTCGGTGGCCGCCTCGGTCAGGTGCTCGCGCCAGGTGAGGACCAGCTCCTCGTGGAGGAGCCCGGCCCGGTCAGCGTGCTCGCCCGTGGCGAGCTCGCGCAGCAGCTGCTGGATGTTGTCGGCCATCTCAGGCACCCAGCCCGACCCGTGCGGCGAGCCGGTCGAGGTAGGCGACGACCTCGTCGGCCGACTTGTCGGGCACGCCCCAGATCAGGTCGGTCGCACCCGCGGCGGCCCACTCCTCCAGCTGCTCGGGGGTCGGTCTCATCGCGATGAGCACGTGGATCTCGGGATCGCCGGTGCGGCCGGCGTCCTTCCACGCGGCGCGCAGGGCGTCAGCCTTCTCGCCGATGCCGGTCTCGACCGGTGTCGTCATCCAGCCGTCGGCCGTGCGGGCGATCCAGTCGAAGGTCTTGGGTCCGCCCCCGGCCCCGATGACAAGCGGGATGTGCGCCTGCACGGGCTTGGGGTAGGCCCACGACTTCCCGAACCTCACGAACTCGCCGTCGTAGGACGCCTCGTCCTCGGTCCACAGCGACCGCATCGCCTCGACGTACTCGCGCAGGACCGTGCGCCGCTTGGCCGGCGGGACGTGGTGGTCCTCGAGCTCGTCGGTGTTCCAGCCGAAGCCGGCGCCGATGGTGACGCGGCCGCCGGAGAGGTGGTCGAGGGTGGCGATCTGCTTGGCGAGGGTGATCGGGTCGGACTCGACCGGCAGGGCCACCGCGGTCGACAGCCGGATGCGCGTGGTGACCGCGGCGGCGGTGGCCAGCGAGATCCACGGGTCGAGGGTGCGGGTGTAGCGGTCGTCGGGCAGCGTGTCGCCGCCGGTCGGGTGGGCCGCGTCGCGGCGCACCGGGATGTGGGTGTGCTCGGGCACGTAGATCGTGTCGAACCCCCGCTCCTCGGCCGCGACGGCGAGCTGGGCGGGGGTGATGCCGCGGTCGGACGAGAACAGGACGAGGCCGTTGCGCATGGAGCAAATAGAACAGGTTCTAGTTGCCGTCGTCCAGAGCGGGGTCGACGGGCGAGTCGTCGGGCGGGTCGACGAGGGTCTGGATCGAGGCGCCGTAGAACCGGACCAGCTGCTCGTGGGTGGCCTCGGTGATCCGCCGGTCGCCGAGGACGGCGACCGCGTCGAGCAGGCCGGAGATCTGCGCCGCTACCAGCCGGGCCCGGAGCTCGGCGTGCGGACCGACGAGGCGCGGGGCGAGGGGCTCGATGAACATCTGCTCCATCGCGGCGACCAGCCGCTCGCGCACGAGCTCGCTGTCGGAGGCCCGGAGCATCGCCCGCCAGATGCTGAACGTCAGCTCGGGCGACTCGGTCAGCAGCGACGCGACGAGCCGGCCGCCCATGCCGTCGAGCGGCCCGTTGGTGACGTGGTCGAACCGTCCCTCGACCGGCACCGTCTCGAGGAACAGCCGCTCCTTGGAGCCGAAGTAGCGGATCACCAGCGCCGGGTCGGCGCCGGCCTGCGCGGCGATCTGGCGGACCGACGTGCCGGCGTAGCCCTGACGGTTGAAGAGCTGGCGCGCGGCCGTGCCGATCGCCTCCCGCGTCGCCGACGCGGAGGCGGCGCGCGACGTCACCGCCTCGCTCACGTCGCGCCCCTCACGTTCCGGACGGTAGCCCAACGGCGGGGTGATCGTTGACACACCGTGCCCTGCGAACGTAACGTCCCCGGCGTGTCAACACTGTTGACCGAGAGGTCGAAGTCCGGCGTCGCGGCCGTCCTGGCCGTCGCCGTGTGCCTGCTCGCCGCGGCGTGCGGGTCCAACCTCGACCCGGAGCAGGTGGCCGACACCCAGCGCCAGGAGGGCGCGGCCCCGGCGGCGGGCGGCGCGGCTTCGGCGGTCTTCTGAGGCGCTGGCGCTGGCGGCG